>NZ_JBISWL010000123.1:0-3779 GCF_044462265.1 Kocuria rhizosphaerae | reverse complement strand
GGGCCCCCGGTGGTGTGCCGCGGCTCAGCGCCAGGGCAGCGGCACCACCTCGGCGTCCGCCCCGGCCGCCACGCCCTCCGGGGGCACGACGACGAGGACGTCCGCGTGCGCGAGTCCCCGCAGCATGTTGGCGCCGACGCGGTCCCGCGGGGCGACCTTCCCGTCGGTGAGGTAGCCCGGCACCAGGGCCGTGACCTTCTGGCCGGGCAGCTCCTCCGCGGCGGGCACGGTCAGCGTGGTCGGCGCGGGGTCGCCGTGCAGCCGGGCGAGCAGCGGCTCGGCCACCGTGAACATGCTGACCATCGCGGCCAGGGGATTGCCGGGCAGGCCGACGACGAACGGCCCCTCCTCGGGCAGCTTCGCCAGGAAGGTGGGGTGGCCCGGTCGCTGGGCCAGGCCGTCCAGGAGGAAGACCGCCCCGAGCTCCTCGAGCGCCGACCGGACGTGGTCGGCGTCGGAGTGGCCCGTCCCGCCCGTGGTGACGACGACCTCCGTCCGGGCGTCGAGCACGGAGGCCATGCCGGAGGGCGCCTCGGTGAGGGCGGCCAGCATGGCCCGGGCGGTGTCCTCGACGCGTCGGAGCTGGTCCACCGAGCCGCCCAGCATCTCCACGAAGGTCGGCAGCTGGGGACCGAACGCGTCCCGCACCTGGCCGGGCTCGGGGATGCCGTCCTCGACGACCTCGCTGCCGGTGAGCAGGATGGTCACGCGCGGACGGCGCCGGACCGGGAGCATGTCGTGGCCGCTGACCGCCGCGAACGCGATGTGAGCGGGGTTGAGCAGGCACTCGCCGCGCAGGATGACGTCGCCCGCGGCGACCTCCTCACCGGTGTGGCGGATGTTCTGCCCGTACGGGATGTCCTCGGCGGACGGCGCGTCGGCCGAGATGGTCAGGACCGTCCCCTCCTCGGACAGGTGCGCGTACTCGTCGCGCAGCACGGCGCGCGCGCCGGCCGGCACGAGCCCGCCGGTGACGATGCGCGTGGCCTGCCCGGGCTCCAGGTTGAGCACGGGGCGGTACAGGTCCTTGGGGGGAATGGTCAGCATCTTGCGGGGGTCGGTCTCCACCGGCTCGGGGAAGACCACCGTCCAGGGCTGGGAACCGGCCACGGCGTAGCCGTCCATGGCCGAGGACGCGTAGTGGGGAACCGGGATCGGGGCGGTGACGTCCTCCGCGAGGACCCCGCCCAGCGCCTCGCGCAGCGGGAGCCAGTGGCTGGGCAGCGCGGAGGCGACCTCGTAGGCGAACTCCCGCGCGCGGTGCCACTCGGCGTCGTGCAGGGTCTCGACCTCCTCGGGGGCCGGGGCGGGCCGGTCGTCGTCCTCGACGACGGGCAGGGCGTGGGTGTAGGGGCTGTTGGTGTCGTGGGGCAGGGGAAGTCCGGACATCAGTTCTCCTCGGTGGTTCGTCGGTCGGAGGGGACGAGGTCGTCCACGGCCCGCAGGGCCCGGCTCAGGGCGGCCTGCCCGTCCTCGCCGGCCGCCACGGCGCGGCCCACGTGGAGGCCCATCAGGAACGCCGTGGGCGGCACGGCAGGGCGCACGGTGCTGTGGGCGACCTTCCCGGTCAGTTCCAGCAGACGGTCCAGGGCCAGCTCGGCGTCGGGAACGTCCAGGGCCGCGCGCACCGCCGAGAGCCACCGCTCCATGGTCTCGTTCTCCGACGGGCTCAGGTCCTTGGGCATGCCGCTCTCCTCCCGGGCGGTCGTGCCGCCCCTCCGTGGTCAGCTCGGGTGGTCTGCTCAGGTGGTCTGCTCCGGTGGTTCCGGTGCACATCGTCCCACGTATCCACCGCGGCGGTGGTGTTCCGGGACACAGTGGCGTCCCGCCGGACCGGATGCCGCGGGGTCCGGGGACCCGCCACGGCTCGTCCGCCGGCCGGGAGATCACCCGAGGCGGAACCTCAGCACGTCCTCCCACGTGTCGACGTCCGCGGTCGCCTCCTCGGGGACGGGGACGTCGCTCAGCCGGAGGCCGCGCAGGAAGGAGAACACCGACCGGTCCGCGGGGTCCTGCCCCGCGTAGGCCGCGCGCAGGCGGTCGCTCCGGTAGAGGGCGGCGAGGGGCTGGCGGCGCCCGTCCGGCGGGACGCAGACGTAGCCGTCGGCGTCGCCGCGGCGGGCGGCGTCGAGCAGGACGGGCACGGCGCGGGAGACCACGGGCATGTCACAGGCCAGGGTCATGGTCCAGCGCGCGTGCGGCAGTGCCTCGAGGGCGCGCAGCCCGGCCGCGATGCCCGCGGCCGGTCCGGAGAACGGCGGGTCCTCACGGGCGCGCAGCACGCCCTCCGGCAGGGGCAGGTCGGGCGGGCCGACGACGACGACGCCCGCCGCGGCCCGCACCGCCTGCACCGTGAGCTCGACGAGGGTGCGGCCCTCCTGCCGCAGCCGGGCCTTGGGACGGCCGTCCAGGCGGGACGAGCGTCCGCCGGCCAGGACCACGGCGTGGAAGACCGGGGCGTCTCCCATCCGGTCAGCCTCCCGAGAAGGGCGGCAGGACGTCGAGCACGGCGTCGGGGCCGATCGGCGTCCGCGGGTCGGGGCAGGCCACGCCGTCGAGCAGGAAGCTCGAGCGGGCGAGGACCTGTGCCAGCGGCGGCTGCCCGGACGGGGGCTGCGGGTGGCGGGCGGCCAGCAGGCACTCCACCTCCCGGCGGGTCGGGGCGGCGGGCCCGTCCAGGGGCACGGTCTCGCTGTCGGTGCCGGCGGCGGCGCGGGCGGCGGCGAAGTAGCGCACGAGCACGTCTGTCAGCCTCCGATCGCGCTCATGGAGCGCTCGGGCTGGACGTAGTCGGGGGAGTCCAGCCCGGGGTGGTCCATGCCGTGGGCGGCCGGTTTGGCCCACATCGCCGCCCGCCAGCGCTGGGCCAGCTGCGCGTCGGAGGCCCCGGCGCGCAGCAGGGACAGCAGGTCGGTCTCCTCGTGGGAGAACAGGCAGGACCGGATCCGCCCCTCGGCGGTGATCCGGGTCCGCGTGCACGCGGCGCAGAAGGGCTCGGTCACCGAGGCGATGACCCCCACCGTGCCCAGCACCGGCCCGCCGGCCGGGGGGCGCACCTCCCACAGCTCGGCCGGGGCCCCCGCCCGCTGCCCCGGGTGCGGGTCCAGCCGGAACCGCTGCGAGAGCCGGTCCCGGACCTGGGCGGCCGTGACCATCTCCTCCCGCCTCCAGCCGTGGTCGGCGTCCAGGGGCATCTGCTCGATGAACCGCAGGGCGAAGCCGCGCCGAAGCGCCCAGGCCAGCAGGTCGGCGGCCTCGTGGTCGTTGACCCCGGCCATGAGCACCGCGTTGATCTTCACCGGGGACAGCCCCGCCGCCGCGGCCGCCTCGGCCCCGGCCAGCACGTCTCCCAGCCGGTCCCGGCGGGCCAGGGCCTTGAAGGTCTCAGCGTCCAGGCTGTCCAGGGAGACGTTGATCCGGTCCAGCCCCGCCGCCGCCAGGGCCTGGGCGCGCGAGGCCAGCCCGATCGCGTTGGTCGTCATCGACACGGGCAGCCGCGGGTGGGCGGCCCGGACCGCGGCCAGGATCTCCTCCAGGTCGCCCCGCACCAGCGGTTCCCCGCCGGTCAGGCGCAGCTCGGTGACCCCCAGCTCGCCCACCCCGACCCCGACGATCCGCACGATCTCGGCGGGGCTCATCAGCTGGGCCGCCGGCAGCCAGGGCAGCCCGGCCGCGGGCATGCAGTAGGTGCAGCGCAGATTGCACTTGTCGATCACCGACAGCCGCAGATCGGTCGCCCGCCGCCCGTGCCGGTCGGCCAGCCCCGCCGAGGCCGGCGC
>NZ_JBISWL010000122.1:0-897 GCF_044462265.1 Kocuria rhizosphaerae | reverse complement strand
CACGGAGGCGGAACGGCGACAACACAATCAACCGAAAAAAATCCGGTATCAACAAACATGGCACACTATTGAGTTCTCAAACAACAGACCGATCGTCCCGGAACTGGCCCCGGACGCCGTCGATGATTTTTTGTCGTCCCGGCCCGGCGATCTCTCGCTCCTGCCCGGGGCAACCTCTCCAGCCTATCCACCCCGTTCCTCCCTCGCAAATCGCCGTCCCCCGCGCAGCGGGCTTCGGCTCGACGAAGAGTGGGTGGGTGTTTCGACCGGAGGTCGTCGTCACCGTACGGGGCGATCTCTCGCGTCCCCTGCGGCGACCCGGATTACATTACACACGCTCCCGGAGCCGGTCAAAACGGTCCGCGGGTGCCCGTTCCGGGCGCCGGTCCCGTCCCTCCGGCGGCCCCGGGCCCGGGCCGCGGGTCACCGTCGGGCCGTGCCCGAGCGGGTCCACGAGCGGTGCGGGAGGTGGTGCGTAGGCTGATGGCATCCGTGTTCCCGCGAACCGAAAGGACAGCAGATGAGCACCTCACCGGAAGACCTGCCGGAGGAGCCCGACACCTACGAGGGCGCCGCGGAGACCGACCCCGAGCACTGGCGCGACGACCCGCTCGTCCGGACCCCGGAGGCCGAGGTCTCGGACGGGCGCGCCGACCCCGAGCACCCCGAGGTCCCCTCGGAGCAGCAGCTGCGCGACGAGACGGCGGAGGCCCGCTACGAGGCCGGGGACGAGCAGGTGCCGCCGGAGGAGCCGGCGCTGGGCGAGGCGCTGGAGGATCTCGACGTCCCCGAGGACCCCGCGTTCGAGGACGAGATCGACTCGAGCAACGACTCCTTCCACGGCGGCGGGGACCCGCTCTCCTGACCGCCCGGAACGCACGGCGCCGCCAGCGGCGC
>NZ_JBISWL010000121.1:0-12809 GCF_044462265.1 Kocuria rhizosphaerae | reverse complement strand
ACGACGCCCCGGCCGCCCGGCCGGGGCGTCGTGCGTCCTCCCTCCGGCGGTGCCCGCCCGGCTCAGGCGAAGGCGGAGAGGCCGGTGATGCCGCGTCCCACGATGAGCGCCTGCACGGTCTCCGTCCCCTCGAAGGTGTGCAGCGCCTCGATGTCCGCGAAGTGCCGGGCCACCCTGTTCTCGATGAGGATGCCGTTGCCGCCCATCAGGTCGCGGGCGTTGGCGGCGATGGACCGTGCGGCACGCGTCGCCGAGTACTTGGCCAGCGAGGCCTGCTCGCCCGTGAGCGTGCCGGACTCCTCGCGCTCGGTCATCCGGGCCACGAGCACCTGGATCTGGGTGAGCTCGCTGAGCATCCGGGCCAGACGCTCCTGCACGATCTGGGAGGCGGCGAGCGTGCGGCCGAACTGCACCCGCTGCAGGGCGTACTGCAGGGCGGTCTCGTAGCAGGCCTGGGCGTGGCCGACCGCGCCCCACGCCACGCTGATCCGGGTGGCGAAAAGGACGTCGGCGGTGTTCCGGAAGGACCGTGCTCCCGGCAGGGCGTTCTCCCCGGGGACGAAGACGTCCTCGAGCCGGATGTGGGCCTGGTGGATGGCCCGCAGGCTGAGCTTGCCCCGGAGGGTCGTGCCCGTGTACCCGTCGGTCTCCTGGGGCACCACGAAGCCGCGGACTCGGCCGTCGTCGTCGGCGCGTGCCCACACCACGGTGATCCCGCCCATCGAGCCGTTGCCGATCCACTTCTTCTCCCCGTTGAGCAGCCACCCGCCGGCCACGGGGGTCGCCCGGGTCTCGAGGCTCACGGAGTCGGAGCCGTGGGTCGGCTCCGTGAGGGCGAAGGCGCCGAGCAGCTCGCCGGTGGCCATCGACGGCAGGTACCGGCGCCGCTGCTCCTCGGAACCGCACAGGGCGATCGAGCGCATGGCCAGCCCGCCCTGGACACCGGCGACCGTGGCGATGGAGCCGTCACCCCGGGAGAGCTCCATGCTGACCAGCCCGGCCGCGGCCTTCGACATCGGTGCGAAGCCCTCGACGTCGACGCCGTCGCGCAGGAGGTCGAGCTCCCCCAGGCGGTGGACGAGGTCGAGCGGGTACTCGGCCCGCTCCCAGTGCCCGCCGATCACGGGGAGCAGCTCCTGCTGGACGAAGGCGCGGGCGCGGTCCCAGTAGGCGCGGTCGGCGTCGGGGACGGCGTCCAGGACGCCCGCGGCGTCGGTTCCGAGGGCCTCGCCGAGGGTGTAGGCGGGCTCCACGGTGCCCTCGGGAAACAGGTGCCCGTCGGAGCGGGGGGTCGTGGTCATGGGTGGTCCTCCGTGCCGGCGGTGACGGGACGTCCGGGGGCGGTCCCGCCGGGGCGGTCGTGGTGCGCGGACAGGCGGTGGCCGAGGACCCGTTCCGCCGCGCCCGTGCGATCCAGCCAGGGCGTGACGCCGCCCAGGTGGAACGGCCAGTTCGCGCCGAGCACCATGCACAGGTCCACGTCCTCGGCGCCGGCGACGACGCCCTCCCGGAGCATCGCGCCGATCTCCTCGGCGAGGGCGTCCTGGGCCCGCCCGAGCAGCTCCTGCGCGGAGGCCGGCACTCCCTCGCGCAGGTCCGGGTGCTCCGCACGGGCACGTGCCAGCAGCTCGGCGGCGGGAGCGGAGAGGTACCCGTCCGTGCCCCGCCCCGGCGCCTGCTCCGTGGGCAGGACGTGCGGGAGCCCGGCCCCGACGACGGCGTCGAGCCACGGGGAGCGCGCGAAGCGCCGGGGGAAGGCCTGGTGCATCGTCGCGTGCACGTGGTGCAGGACGGCGGGGCCCACGAGGTCCAGCAGCTGCAGCGGGGTCATGGGCAGGCCCATCGGGTCAAGCGCCCGATCGGCCGACGGCACGTCCATCCCGCCGTCGACGGCGCGCACGACGACGTCGAACAGCCGCGCGAGGACCCGGTTGACCACGAAACCGGGCGCGTCCTGCACGCGCACGGCGGTGCGACGCAGCCGCGCGGCGAGGTCGAAGGCGGTGGCCAGGGTCGCGTCGTCGGTCCGCGCTCCCGCCACGACCTCGACCAGGGGCGTGGCCTCCACCGGGTTGAACACGTGGAACCCGACCACGCGGCCGGGGTGCCGGAGGCCCTCCGCCATGGCGGTCACGGAGAGGGAGCTGGTGTTGGTGGCGAGGACAGCGTCCGGCCGGACGACCTGTTCCCACCGCGCCAGGACGTCCTTCTTGACCTGGAGGTCCTCGAAGACGGCCTCGATGACGAGGTCGGCGTCGGCCAGGCCTTCCGGGCCGGTGGCCCCGGTCACGAGGGCCCCGAGCCGGTCGGCCTCCTCCGTCGTCATCCGGCCCCGGGCCGCCCGGGCCGCGAACCGCTCGCGGGCGCGCCGCACCCCGGCCGCCAGCCGCTCGTCGTCGAGGTCGGTCATGACCACGGGGATCCCGCGGCCCGCGAGCAGGGCCGCGAGCTGGCCGGCCATGAGGCCGGCGCCGATCACGGCCGCCCGGCGCACGGGTCTCGCGGGCGCGGCCGGCACGTCCGCGGGACGGCGGGACCGGGCGGTGACGAGCTCGAAGGCGTACAGCGAGTCCCGGGCGACCTGGCCGGTCACGAGCCCGGCGAAGGCGCGGACGGCTCTCTCGCCGTTCTCGGTGCGGGTCTCGGTGCGGGCGGCGGCCACGAGGTCGATCGCGACCAGGGGCGCCGGGGCGGCGCCGTGCCAGGCCCGTTCCGCGCCGGCCCGGGCCTGCGCCACGGCGTCCTCCCACTCCTGCCGGCCGGCCGCTGCGCCGGGCGCGCCCGGGCGGCGGCGGGGTTCCCCGGCGTCGAGGGCGTCGAGCCGCCGCGCGACCCACTCCTGCCAGGCCTCCTCCCACGGCGCCGTCCCGGGTGCGGCCCCGAGCACAGCGTCCACGAGGCCCAGCTCCAGCGCCTGCCCGGCCCACAGGTGGCGCCCGCGCATCGAGTCGGACACGATCACCCGCAGGGCGGCCGCCGGTCCGACCAGATGGGGCAGCAGGTGGACGCCGCCCCAGCCGGGGAAGAACCCGAGCCGGCACTCCGGGAGGCCGAAGGGGCCGGCGTCCCGCGCCGCCACGCGGTGGTCGGTGTGCAGGGCGAGCTCGAGCCCTCCCCCGAGCGCCTGACCGGTGAGCAGGGCGAAGGTCGGCACGTCCGCCTCGGCCAGGACGCCGAAGGCCTCGTGGCCGAGGCGGACGTACCGGTCGGAGCCCCCGCTCAGCTGGGCCGAGCGGATCTCCCGCAGGTCGGCGCCCGCGCCGAAGGACCGGGGGCTGCCGGTGACGACGATCGCCTCGACCTGCGAGCCGTCGATGGACACGAGCAGCTCCCGCAACTGCTCCAGGGCCTCGGACCCCCAGATGATCAGCCCGCCGGGACGCGTGGAGCCCAGGCGCACGAGGGCGACCGGCCGGCGCCGGCCCGGCAGCACCGGGTGCTCGACGCCCATCGTGACGGTGGAGGGGAACGCGGAGGGGGCGACCGCGGGCCGGGACGCTGAGGGGGACGCAGAGGGGGATGTCATGGACGCTCTCCTGAGGCGGGAGGTGATGGCCACCACTCTTCCCGATACTCAGTATCAGGTCAAGGGATTGCGTCTCACGAACGGTCGCCGCACCACGGCGGCGAGACCGTACTATGGGCGCTGATGATCGCCGTGCTGCCTCCAGAGACCGAACGCCTGTCGTTCCGCCGCTTCGACGCCGCGGACCTCGACCCCATGCACTCGTACCAGAGCCGGGAGGACTACGCGCAGTACGCGTGGCGAGGGCCGCGCACCCGCGAGGACTGCGAACGCGCACTGGCCGAGAACAGCGGGCTGCGCCCGTGGGGCCAGGACGGCGACCACGTCCGCTTCGCCGTCTCCCCCAAGGGCACGCGCGAGCTCGCCGGCGAGGTCGTGCTGACCCTCACGGACGCGGAGTCCGCGCAGGTGGAGATCGGGTGGGTCGTGCACCCGGACCACGCCGGGCAGGGCATCGCCTCGGAGGCCGCCCGGGCCGCGCTCGAGTTCGCGTTCGCCACGCTGGGGGCCCACCGGGTCTGCGCGAGCCTGGACGCCCTCAACGTGAGTTCGGCGAAGGTCTGCGAGCGCATCGGCATGCGGCTCGAGGCCACCCTGCGGGAGAGCCACTTCCAGCTGGGCCAGTGGCGGGACGAGCTGATCTACGCGATCCTCGCCGACGAGGTCTGAGCCGGCTCAGCCCAGCGCCTCCCGCACGGAGGCGAGGATCTGCTCCGTGCCGGCAGTGGGGTCCAGGACCGTGACGACGACGGCGGGGCGGGAGCGGGATCCTGGTGCTCCCGCCGCCCCGCCGGCACCGTGGACGAGCGTTCGTGCGAGGTTCTCCGTCCGCGCCGCCAGCTCGGCCGAGGGGTCGGTGTGCGGGGCGCGCAGCCAGCTGCGCAGGTGCGCGTTGTGCACCGCGACCGCCGCGGCGGAGAGGGCCGTGGCCACCGTCTCCCGGTCCGGGTGCTCCCCCAGCGCCGAGCGCAGCCAGCGCCGGATGACCCGCTCGTAGCGGTGCGAGGTGATCAGCTCACGGTCCCGCAGCTGCGGGACCTGTCGGAGCAGGGCGTGGCGGGCCAGGGCCCGCTCGCGGTGGTCGAGGTGGTGCCGGAAGACCAGGAGCACGGCCTCCCGCAGGACGACGGCGGGGTCCGCCTCCGGTCCGGCGCCCGCGAGCAGCTGCTCGAGCCGCTGCAGGGCAGCGACGTGGTCCGCGAAGACGATGTCCTCCTTGGACCCGTACTTGCGGAAGAACGTGGCGCGGCCGATCCCCGCCGCCTGCGCCAGCCGGTCGACGGTCGTGGCCTCCCACCCGCGCTCCGCGAGCAGCCGGATCGAGCCGGTGACGACGTCCGGGGTCTCGTTCACGGGTTCTCCTGCTTGGGGGCGGTGTCAGCCCGCGAAGGGCAGCACGGGCAGGCCGGGGACGTCCACCCGGACCGAGAACAGGGAGCCGGCGGCGGGGTCCTCGTCGGGGGCCAGTCCCTCCCGCGAGGTGGTCACGTAGAGGGTGCGCAGGTCCGCCCCGCCGAGGCAGCACGCCGTGGTCCGCCGGGCCCCCACCTCGACGACCGTGTCCAGCTCGCCGGCCGGCGTGTAGCGGTGCACCTGGCCCGCGCCGTACAGGGCCACCCACACCGCGCCCTCGGAGTCGACGGTCAGCCCGTCCGGGAGGGCGTCGCCGTGCTCGAGCTCCGGGGCCACGAAGGTCCGCCGGCCGGTCAGCCCGCCCGCCGGGGTCCGGTCGAACACGTCGATCCTCCCGGTGGGCGTGTCGTTGTAGTAGACCCGGGAGCCGTCCGGGGACCAGCCGATCCCGTTCGAGACCGTGACCCCCTCGAGGACGGTCTCCCACCGCAGGTCGGGGCGCACCCGGTGGAGGGCCGCCGCACCCTCGGACCCGTCCCAGGCCATGGAGCCCACCCAGAAGCACCCGTCCGGGCCCACACCGCCCTCGTTCATCCGCACGGCCCCGGGCTCCCAGAGCAGCACGGGCGGGTGGACGGTGCCGTCCGGGTCCTCGAGCGCCACGCCCGTCTCCACCGCAAGGACCGCGCCGCCCGTGGCACGCGGTCGCACGCACGCCACGACGTCGCCCACGTGCCGCCGCACGATCCGTCCCTCCTCGCCGAAGGACAGGACGTCCCCGGCGAGCATGTCCACCCAGCGCAGCCCACCCCAGGACTCCGACCAGCACGGACCCTCGCCGTGGTAGGTCACGGCGTCGGTGATCCGCTCGGCGCGCAGCCGGCGCACCATCTCAGCGGTCTCCCGGGCCGGTCGCGGGCAGTGCCGTGGCGGGGATCCGGTCGCGGTCGTAGGTGATCTCCGTGTAGCCGTGCGGGGCGGGCCGCCCGGTCTCGTCCAGGTTGACGAACACGATCTTGTCGATGGTCAGGATCGTGTCGCGGGTGATCATGTTGCGCACCTGGGCGCGCATGGTCAGGGAGGTGCGGCCGAACTCCGTGGCCGTGAGCCCCATCTCGATGATGTCGCCCTGCTGGGCGGAGCTGACGAAGTTGATCTCGGACATGTACTTGGTCACGGCGCGCTGGTTGCCGAGCTGGACGATCGCGTAGATCGCCGCCTCCTCGTCGATCCAGCGGAGGAGGCTGCCCCCGAACAGGGTGCCGTTGGCATTGAGGTCCTCCGGCTTGACCCACTTGCGGGTGCGGAAGGAGATGTCCTGGGTCGTCATGGCCCCACGATACCGATCCCCGGGCCCGCTCCCGGGCCCGGCAGCTCCACGGTCCCGCCCACCACCTGGCCCACGTGCCCGCCGATCCAGACGCTGTCCCCCTCCCGGTCGACCTCGACGCGGCCCGTGCCGCCCAGGACCGTCCCCTGGGCGGCGACGTAGTGGTCCGGGACCCATCCGTGGTCGGTCAGCCAACGGGCGAGCCCCGCCTGGAGGCTGCCGGTGACCGGGTCCTCCACGACCCAGTCCCCCACGAAGGCGCGCACCTCGACGGCGCACTCGGCGCCCTCCGGGTGGGCCCCCACCACGCCCAGCTCGAGCCCGGCCATGGCGGACCAGTCGGCGCGCACGTCCAGCACGGCGTCCGCGTCGGCCAGGCGCACCCCGATCCAGCCGGGGCCGTTGTCCAGCCAGGAGGCGGCGAGCAGGGCCTCCGGAGGCAGCCGCAGGGACCGGGCGATCCGGTCCAGGAGCCCGGGGTCCACCACCGGTTCGTAGCGCAGCAGCGGGGGCGCGGCGAAGGCCAGCCGGTCCCCGCGGCGCCGGACCGGCACGAGCCCGGCCCCGCACTCCTGCACGACGTCGTCGCCGGCGGGCCGCCCGCCCCGGGCCAGCCAGGCGGAGGCGGTGCCGAGCGTCGGGTGCCCCGCGAACGGCAGCTCCCCTCCGGGCGTGAAGATCCGCACCCGGTAGTCGGCCCCCGGTGCGGTGGGTTCGAGCAGGTACGTGGTCTCGGACAGGTTGGTCCACCGGGCGAAGCGCGCCATGGTGTCCTCGTCGAGGCCGTCGGCCCCGTGCACCACGGCGAGCGGGTTGCCGCCCAGGGGCGTCGGGGAGAAGACGTCCACCCAGCTGATGCCGTGGCGGCTCACCGGTGGCGCTCCCGTCCCATCCGCCCGGGGTCACGGGACCGCCCGGTCCCCCGGCCCCGCGGCGCGGGCGGGACGTCCGCCGCGTCCCGGGCCGCGGCCCGGTCCTCCCGGATCCGGCGCACCACCATGGCGGCCAGCACGGAGCCGACCGTGCCGAGGACGATGGGCAGCACCGCGCTGCGCTGCCTGCTGTTGTCGTACACGACGGGACCTCCTGCGGCGGGGGCGGCGCACGGTGCCACCCGGATCGGTGCCTGGAATCCTACGCACCGCCGGCGTCGTCCGGCCACACCCCCGAGCTGCCCCGGCGGTGGCTGCCCACGAGGTGGGTGTCGACGATGCCGACCGCCTCCATGAGCGCGTACATGGTGGTGGGCCCGACGAACCGGAAGCCCCGCGCCCGCAGGGCCCGCGACAGGGCCTCGGACTCCGGGGAGCGGGTGGGCACCTCGGCGACCGTGCGGGGGCGCGGGGTGCGCTCGGGCCGGAACGACCACACGAGCCGGGACAGTCCGCCGTCCTCGCGCAGCGCGACGGTGGCACGGGCGTTGCCCACCGCGGCCTCGATCTTGCCGCGGTGGCGGACGATGCCGGGGTCGGCCAGGAGCCGGTCGACGTCGCCGGGCCCGAAGGCCGCCACCTCGTCCGGGTCGAAGCCGGCGAAGGCGGCCCGGAAGGCGGGGCGCTTGCGCAGGATCGTGGCCCAGGAGAGCCCGGCCTGGAAACCCTCCAGGCAGATCCGCTCGTAGAGGCCCCGCTCGTCCCGCACCGGCAGGCCCCACTCGCCGTCGTAGTAGGCGCGCAGCAGCGGATCCGTCGAGGCCCAGGCGGGGCGGGCCAGCCCGTCCTCGCCGAGCACGAGGTCCGGTCGGGGGACGGGGTCGGGGCTCATGCCCAGCATCGAACCACACCGGGACGCCCCGGCACACCTCCCGGTCCTGGGGCAGGGGCATACGATGGCCGGCATGCACCCGACGAACCTCCCCGTGGACCGGAGGGCCCTGCAGCGCCGGGTCGTCCGCGTCCTGGCGCTGGGCCAGGTGCTCGGCGGCCTGGGGGTGGGCGCCAGCCTGGCCCTGGGTGCCCTGCTCGTCACGGAGGTCTCCGGCTCCTCCGCGTGGTCCGGGATGGCCGCGACCATGAACACGCTCGGCGCGGCCCTGCTCGCCGTCCCGCTCGCCCGCCTGGCCCAGGCCCGCGGCCGGCGGATCTCGCTGAGCACCGGCGCGTTCACCGCGATGACCGGCGCAGCGATCACGGTGTGCGCGGCGGTGCTCGCCAGCTTCCCCGTCCTGCTCGTGGGCCTCGGCCTGCTCGGCGCCGGGTCGGCCCTGAACCTGCAGTCGCGCTTCGCGGCCACGGACCTGGCGGCGGACGACTCCAGGGCCCGGGACCTCTCCCTGGTGGTCTGGTCCACGACGATCGGGGCGGTGCTCGGCCCGAACCTCTTCGAGCCGGGCGAGGTGGTCGGCCGCGCCCTGGGGCTGCCCCCGCTCACGGGTGGTTTCGTCATCGCGCTCGTGGCCCAGGCCGTCGGCGCACTCGTGTACCTCACGGCGCTGCGTCCGGACCCCCTGCTGCTCGCCGTCGCCGACGGCCAGGCCGCGGGGGCGGCCCCTCCGTCCCGGTCCGGCGGCCTCGCGGTGCTGCGCTCCTCCTCCCTCGCGCGCCGGGCCGTGCTGACCGTGGCGCTGAGCCACGGCGTCATGGTCGCGCTGATGTCCATGACGCCGGTGCACCTGACCCAGCACGGGGCGTCGCTGAGCATCGTCGGCCTGACCATCAGCCTGCACGTGGCGGGCATGTACGCGCTCGCCCCGGTGTTCGGGTGGCTCGCGGACCGGATCGGGCGCCGCCCCGTGGTCCTGCTGGGCCAGGGCCTGCTCGTGACCGCCCTCGTGCTGTCCTGGCTGGGGTCCGGGTCGCACGCGTTCGTCACGGTGAGCCTCGTCCTGCTGGGACTGGGCTGGTCGGCCTCGACGGTCGCCGGCTCGACGCTCGTGGCCGAGTCCGTCCCGCCGGCCGAGGCCCCCCGTCTGCAGGGCGTCTCTGACCTGTTCATGAACCTGGCCGGCGCCACCGGCGGGGCACTGGCCGGTCCCGTGCTGGCGTTCGCCGGCTTCGAGGGGCTCAGCGCGGCCCTCATGGTTCTCGTGGTGGTCGTGGTGCTCGTGCACACCACCCGCCCCGTGGCGGCGGCCCCCGCCGCCACCCCGGACGGCTAGCCGGCTACCGCAGGACCGGCAGCTGGAGCGGATAGCGGTAGACCTCGCCGCGGTTGGCCCGGAGCACCGCGAGGACGTGGCAGACCACCAGCAGGACGGCGGCCAGGAGCCAGAGCACGATGGCCACCGGGAAGAGGATCACGGTCATCAGGCAGACCCACGCGGCGGCGTTGAGCAGCCACATGGACAGGTTGAAGTTGAAGGAGCCCGCGGCCGTGGCCCGCAGGAACATGTTCCTGTCCCTGAACACGAGCCACACCACGAGCGGACCCACGAAGCCGAGCCACCCGACGGAGATGATCGCCCCCACCAGGCCGGAGAGGTGCGTGAGGATCGCGATGGTGCGGTCGTCCTCCTGGGCCCGGTACCGGGGCGGGGGTGCTGACGGGGGATGGTAGGACATGAGTCCCTCCTGGTCGGTCGTCGACAACGTCGCCGGGCTGCGTCCGCCGGGGCGCCGCGGCGGACGCACCTGCTCGGTGCCGCCAGCGTATCGGCGCCGGCGCCCGCGGGGTATGGGGGGTGGCCGCAGTTCCGCCGGGGCCGGGCCCCCGGGACGGCCCGCCCCGGGCTACGATGCCCGCAGACCGTTCCCCGCCCCGATCCGCGGGACCGTCCCGGAAGGAGGGACCGTGGCCCTGCAGCTGCGCCCTGACGACCGCGCCTACCGGGCCATCGTGCTCGCCGGGCTGGTCGCCGTGAAGCTCTTCCGCGTGCCCCTGACCGTCACCGGCGAGGAGCACCTGCCCGCCGGCCAGGAGGTGCACGGCCTGCGCCGGGTCGTCGTGCCCGGGCGCGGGGCGGTCGTGGCGGTCACCCACTTCGGCTATCTCGACTTCGTGTTCGCGCAGCTGGTGGTCTGGCACCGGCTGCGGGCGCACTGCCGCTTCCTCATCACCCGCAAGCACACCGGCAGCGCGTTCGTGAGGGCGGTGTGCCGGCTCTGCGACCACGTCGTCGTCGACCGTGCGAACGGTGCCCCGGCCTACGCCGAGGCCGTCGCGAAGCTGCGCCGCGGCGACTTCGTGGGACTGTTCCCGGAGGGCGGGGTCAGCCGCAGCTGGACCGTGCGGGAGCTGCGCACCGGAGCCGTGCGCATGGCCGCCGAGACGGGGGTCCCCGTGGTCCCCGTGTCCGTGTGGGGCGCCCACCGCATGCTCACCCGCGGGCGGGGGCGGCTGCGGCTGCGCGACGTGTGGCGGACCCCCGTGCGCGTCCACGTCGGCCCCCTCCTGCAGGTCCGCCCCGGCGAGGACGTGGCGGCCGCGAGCGCCCGTCTGCGCGCGGCGCTGCAGGCGGGGATCGACCGGTGCATCGAGAGCTACCCCGAGACGCCGCCGCCCGGTGCGTGGTGGATGCCGGCGCGGCTCGGTGGGGGCGCGATCACGGTCGAGGAGCAGGCCGAGCACGACGCCCGGGAACGGGAGTCCTACCGCCGGACCGGCTGATCCGCCGGCTCACCCGAAGCCGGCGCGCAGGACCAGCTCCAGCTCGAAGCGGGTCCGGGGGTCGTTGAGCGCCTCGCCGAAGACCTCTCGCAGCTGGTTCACCCGGTACCCGACCGTCTGCTCGTGGATGTCCAGCTCCGCGGCCATGGCCGCGCGCTGCCCGTGGTGGGCCAGCCACGACCGCAGGGTCGAGCTCAGGCGTTCCCGCTGGCCGGGACGCAGCTCGGCCAGCGGCGCCAGCCGCCGGGCCGCGAGGTCCTCGAGCACGGTCCGCTCGCTGTGCAGGACGAGGTCGAGCAGGCGGTCGGAGACCCACAGGGGCTCACCGCCGGGAGGCTCCTCCTGCTGCAGCAGGTCGCGGGCCAGCACCGCCAGCCGCAGGGAGTCGGCGGCGGCGTACCACGGGCGGCCGGGCCCGATCACGGCGCCCCGGCCGTTGAGAGCGCGCTCCAGCTCCCGGCGCCCGGGGGCCGAGGCCGGCTCCGGCAGCACCGCGACGGTGTCCCCCGGCCGGGACGTGAGCAGGGCCCGGTCCCCCAGGCGGGACCGCAGCCCGGCCCGCCGGTCGCTGGCCAGCGTCACCACGAGCAGGCGGTCGGGTACCGGCCACCCCGCGGCCGCGGCCGCCGAGCGCACGGCGTCCTCCGCCACGTGGCCGCGCACGAGCATGTCCGCGAGCGCGTCCAGCAGGCGGTCCCGCTCCCCGGCCCGTTCCGACTGCTCCACCGCGTACCCCTCGGCGCTGGCCGCGGAGAGCTCCTCGATGTAGGCGAACACGGACTCGGCGAGGCCGATGAGCACGCCGGCCTCGAAGCCGGCGTCCATGGCCACCCGGGAGAACGAGCGCAGGGTGGTGCGCGCCCCGGACCGGTAGGCGGCGAAGAGCGCGTCCATGGGGCGGCCCTCCCGCACCTCGCCGCGGCCCAGGCCCTCGTAGACCCTCCGGTCGTCCTCCATCAGCGCCGGCTGGCTGGTTCCCGGCAGCCGCAGGAACCGGGCGAGGGCCACCTCGACGCCGCGGCGGATGCTGTCCCCGAAGAGACCCTCGAGGGGACGCGCGTAGACCGGCACGTCGTGGCGCACCGAGTCCAGCAGCTCCTCGGTGACGGCGGGCAGGTGCGGCACGAGCAACGGTGTGAGCTCCGGGGGCAGCGCCGTCCACGGCAGCTCCCGGTCGGTCCGCCCGGTACGGGTCGCCTGTTCCATCGCATCTCGCTTTCATCCCGGCACCACAGTTTCCCTCCGGGAAGAGTACGCGACGGGACGAGAATCAGCACCGGAATTGCGCCATAGTGATTAGGTGACCTCCATGAGACTGCTTTCCCGCCTGGCTTCGGCCTTCACCACACCCCGCTCGCCCGAGGACTTCCTCCGGCTGGTGGACCCCCTGGCGAGCGCTCGCCAGCTGCGGGGCCTCGTCACGTCCGTGTCGCCCGAGACGGCCGACTCCGTCACCATCAGCTTCCGTCCCGGCCGGGGGTGGAACGCCCACGCGGCGGGCCAGTGGGCGCGCATCGGCGTCGAGATCGACGGCGTGCGGCACTGGCGCTCCTACTCCCTGAGCACGGCGGCCGGCCAGGACCCCGCCATCACCGTCTCGGCCATGGGCAAGGTCTCCACCGCCCTGGTCCGCGGCACGCGGCCGGGCGACGTCCTCTTCCTGGCGCCCCCCGAGGGCGACTTCGTCCTGCCGGAGCACCCGCGTCCGCTGCTCATGCTCACCGCCGGCAGCGGGCTGACCCCCGTCATGTCGATGATCCGCACGCTGGTGCCGCGACGGCCGGACGCGGACCTGGTGCTCGTGCACTCCTCGCGCTCGCCCGAGGAGGCGCTCTTCGCCGAGGAGCTCCTGGAGCTCGCGGACCAGTTCCCGAGCTTCCGTCTCGTCCAGTGGTTCACCGGCGAGCGGGGCCGGCGCCTGGACCTCGCCTCCACGTCCGACCTCGAGACGGCCTGCCCCGACTGGCGGGACCGGGCGGCCTACGCGTGCGGGCCCGCCGACTTCCTCGACGCCGCCGAGTCCCTCTGGCAGCGGGAGGAGGGGCAGCTGCGCGT
>NZ_JBISWL010000120.1:0-14526 GCF_044462265.1 Kocuria rhizosphaerae | reverse complement strand
TCAGCGGGTGGTGGCCACGGCCGGCAGGGTGCTGGTGTGCGTGCTGGGAACGGGCAACCGGGCCTGGCGCCACAGGCCTTTGGTGTCCACGACGGTCTTACCGTCGAGGATGCCCTTGGGCAGTCTCGTGAAGTTCTGGTGGTCCACGAGCAGCACGACCACATCTGCGTGCTTGATGGCGTCCAGCACCTCGGCGAAGCGCACGTTCTTCAGACCCTGCAGGGCCGGCGGCAGCTCCGCCACGTGCGGCTCCACGGCCAGGATGGTCCCGTGCGGGATGTCGCGGGCCAGCCGCCGGGTGACCTCCACGGCCGGGGACTCCCGCAGGTCGTCGATGTCGGGCTTGAACGCCAGGCCCAGCGCGGCCACCACGGGGACGTCCATCCCGGCGATGGCCTCCTCGACCTTGGCCACGACCCAGTCGGGCTTGGAGTCGTTGACCTCCCGGGCGGTGCGGATCAGCCGGGACTCCTCCGGGGCGGAGGAGACGATGAACCACGGGTCCACCGCGATGCAGTGCCCGCCCACGCCCGGTCCGGGTTTCAGGATGTTGACCCGCGGGTGGTGGTTGGCGAGCTCAATGAGCTCCCACACGTCGATGCCCAGCCGGTCGGCGATCAGGGACAGCTCGTTGGCGAAGGCGATGTTGACGTCCCGGAAGGAGTTCTCGGTGAGCTTGGCCATCTCGGCGGTGACGTCGTCGGTCTCCAGCAGCTCACCCACGCAGAACGTCGCGTACAGCGCCTTCGCCCGCCGGGTCGCCTCGGGCGTCATGCCCCCGATGATGCGGTCGTTGGTGATCAGCTCCTCCATCACCTTCCCCGGAAGCACCCGCTCGGGGCAGTGCGCCACGTGGATCGCCGGCTTCCCGTCGGACCCGTCCAGGGACAGGTCCGGGCGCAGCTCGATGAGGTGCTCGGCCATCTTCCGGGTGGTCTGCGGCGGGGACGTCGACTCGAGGATGATCAGCTCGTCACCGCGCAGCTGCGGGGCGATGCTGCGCGAGGCCGCCCGCACGTAGGAGAGATCTCCCTCGTAGTTGTCCGTGAACGGCGTGGGCACGGCCACGACATAGGCGTCCCCGTGGGGCATCTGCGTGGTCGCGGTGAGGGTTCCTTCGGCCACCACGCGGGCGAGCTGCTCCTCGAGGCCCGGCTCCACGAAGGGGATCTCCCCGCGGTTGATCTGGGCCACGTTCGTCTCGTTGATGTCCACGCCCACGACCCGGGACCCGTAGTTGGCCAGCACCACGGCGGTGGGCAGGCCGATGTAGCCCAGCCCGACGACGACGACGTTCTGCTGTTCAGACATGGCGTACTTCCTGTGGGGGGTCGGGGGCTGGGGATGGTCAGTGGGGGCCAGCGGGGTGGGGGCATGTAGGCCGATGCAGGGACATCTGCTGTGGAAATCATACGCTGACGTGCGGAAGGCTCTCTCCGAACATGACGATACATCCGCTGGCCAGCACCGACGCATCGCTCACCGACCAGGTGTGTCCCCCCGAGCCCCGGTACTGCCGGAAGTTGAACCGGTCCCCGGAGTAGACGCGCAGGCCGGCGTCGACGACGGCGGCGAGGAACGAGGAGTCCTCCCCGGTGGTGCGGTCCTCGAAGGGGACTCGCTCGAACACCTCCCGGCGGGCCACGATCGTGGGGCCCATGACGAAGTCCGTGAAGCGGTGCTCCATGTGGCCGAACCGCAGCAGCGTGGCGTCCTGGGAGGCGACGTACATGTAGTGGGCCTGCTTGCCCACCACGTCCGCGCCGGAGTAGCGCAGCGCGTGCAGCTGGTCCTGCAGGTAGTGGGGGCCGTAGTCGTCGTCGTCGTCCATCTTGGCGAGCACCTCGCCGGTGGAGGCCCGCACGGCCCGGTTGAGGCACTCCCCCAGGCTCAGCTCGTCCCTCGCCTCCAGGACCCGGACCTGCTCGAGGCCGGCGGCGGCCGCGAGGGCCTCGACGCCGTGGGCGGCCGCGTCGAAGCCGTGGCAGACGAGGACGAGCTCGGGACGCACGCCGGTCTGCGCGGCGACCGTGGCCAGGGCGTGCTCGAGCCGGTGCGGGCGGTTGGTGCACAGCAGCACGGACACGCTCGGGTGCCGCGGACCGGGCTGGTCCCCGGGCAGCACCGCGGCCAGGACGCTCGCCACCCGGTGGGTGTAGGTGTGGCGCGACCAGATGGTGCGCTGGGCCCGGTGGACCATGCGGTCGGCCAGCTCGGGACTGCGCACGAGCGCGCGGACGAGATCCGCGGCGTGCTGCCGGTCCGGGGCCACGGCGAGCTGGTCCTCGGGGAAGAAGTTCCGCAGCGCCGCGCTGGGCGTGGACACCACAGGGGTCCCGGAGGCCGTGATCTCGAAGATCCGCCGCGCGCACATGCTCGGTGAGGCCACGACGGAGTTGACGTTGAGGAAGACCTTGTAGGCCTTGTAGGCGGTCAGCATCCGGTCGTAGGGCAGCGAGCCGACCACCCGCTCGTCGTACGGGGCGGGGAACTGGTACCGCTCGTCGTCGCCCAGGTACCGGGAGAAGATCTCCAGGCCCTTCTCCATCCGGGGGCTGACGTCCAGGGCCCCGCCGAGGAGCACGTCCATCTGTTCGCGGCGCTCGGGGTACTTGTGGGCGAAGTACATCCCGGCGAAGGCGACGTCCCGCTCGTGGAAGCCGTGCCGCGGCCGGACCGGGCGGTGCACGGCCGGCTGGGCCGCGAACGGGAGCACGCCCACCCGGGAGTGCCCGAGGTCCCGGACGTAGTCGGCCACCCGGTCCGCGTCCGTGGTGAAGACGTGGTCGAACAGGCCCGCGCACTCGAGGAAGTCCGCGTAGTGCGGCGGGTCCTCCTTGTTCCAGAAGACCGTGGGGATGCCCTGCTCGCGGCAGTGGGCCAGGAGGTCCTTCACCGGCTGCTTGACCCCGGACTCGCCCGTCAGCTGGTACTGCCACTCGTCGCCGTTGCCGTGCCACGCCGATTCGACGAACAGCAGGTCCACGGGCCGCTGCGCGAGCTGGGCCCGCCACCCGTCCCGGGTCAGCGGGACCTGGTGCCACTCGTAGCCGAACGCGCGCAGGGAGAAGTCGTCGAGGATCACGGCGGCGGTGACGTCCGCCCGCACCGGCTCCCGCTCCGGCCACTCCACGGCCGCGAAGGACAGCCCGGACCCGGTCCGCGTCCCGTTCGCAGCCACTGCCGCGGGGATCCGGGACCGGCGGCGGTACTTCGCCACCGCACCGGGGCCGCCGTGGCGCAGGTGCCACAGGGCGGTGCGCAGCTCGAAGCGGGTCATCCGCCCGGCTCCTCGTCCGCGCCGGGGCGGGGCGCGACGTCGTCGAGCTCGGTGCGGACCATCCGCGCCGCGGCCTCGTCGCGCACCCCCTCGGCGGTGCGGTTGTTGCCGGCGGCCAGTTCCTTCATGAACCGCTCGTAGACCTCGATCACCTCGTCCGGCGGCCCGTCCATCACCAGCTCGCCCGCGTCGATCCAGACCACCCGCGAGCACATCTGGCGGACCTCGCCCATGGAGTGGGAGACGAACAGGATGCACCCGGCCTGCTCCCGGATCTCCCGCATGCGGGCCTGGCCGCGGTCCCGGAACTGCGCGTCGCCGGTGCCCAGCGCTTCGTCGAGGATGAGGATGTGCGGGTCGGTCGCGGTGGCCACGGCGAAGCGCAGCCGGGCCGCCATGCCCGAGGAGTAGGCCTTCATGGGCCAGTGGATGGCGTCGTCGAGCGCGGCGATGTGGACGAGCTTCTCCATCCGGTCGTCCACCTCGGCGGGGGTCATGCCCTGGGCCAGGCAGCCCAGGCGGATGTTCCGCTCGCCGGACAGCGCCGGGACCAGGGAGACGTTGACGCCCAGCTTGGCCGGGGTGTCCACGGCGTAGACACGGCCTGACGTGGGATTGAGCTGTCCGGCGACGACGTTCATGAGCGTGGACTTGCCCGAGCCGTTGCGGCCGATGAAGCCGACGGACTCCCCCTCCTCCACGGCGAGGGTCACGCGGTTCAGGGCGCGGTTCTGCACGATCGGCGGCCGGCCCAGGGCCCTGCGGGCCAGGCGCACGGCCCGCGGGACGGGCACCTCGTCCCCGCCCCCCGTGCTGGTGACGGTGTAGACGACGGTGACGTCGTCGACGACGACGGCGGGGTTGCGCACGGCCCGGCGGCGGCGCGCGGTCGGTGCCGGACGGGTCTCAGCGCTCATCGGCGTAGCTCTCCTCGTTGCGCCAGAACACCCAGAGGCCGACCAGCCACGTGCCGAACGCCGCGACGACGAGAACGGTCCACTGCCACCACTCCGGTGTGGTGGCATAGAGCAGGCAGTCCCGGCTCATGGACAGCACCTGGTAGAGCGGATTGGCCTCGAAGAGGACCATCCACCGTTCGTCGGTCACGAAGCGGGAGGGGTCGTAGAAGATCCCGGAGGAGTACATCCAGATCCGCATGACGAACGCGAACAGGTTGCCCACGTCCGGGATCTTGTGCACGAGCGGCGCGAGGAGCATCCCGAGGCCCCAGTTGAAGACCGTCTGCAGCGCCACGATGGGCACCAGCAGCAGCCAGCGCCAGGAGACGGGCTCGAGCGGGGGGATGAGCAGGACCATGACCACCATGGCCAGGAGCACGAACCCCTGGCTCAGCAGCTCCCGGAGGTTGATGGACAGCGGCAGGGCCGCGCGGGGGAAGCTGAAGCCGCGGATCAGCGCCCGCCCCGAGGCCATCGACCTGGAGCCGGCCACGATCGCCCGGGAGGAGTAGGTGAACATCATGATGCCCACGAGCAGATAGGCGATGAAGTTCTCGACGCCGCGCCCCGTGCCCAGGAGCACCCCGAAGATCAGCAGGAACGTCAGTCCCAGCAGCGCGGGGTTGAGCACGAGCCAGGCCTTGCCGAGCAGGGTGTGCTCCTGGCTCACCGACAGCCGCACACGGGCGTCGTAGACCACGAAGTGGCGGCTGTTCCACAGCTGGACGAGGTACTCGGTCAGCGGCGGCCGGGCGCCGACGGCGCGCAGCCGGGACGAGTCGAAGACCACCGTGCGCGGCGGGGGTCCCGAGCCGAACCACCGGGCCCGCTCGGGGGTGTGCCGCAAGATCACGCAGAGGCCTCCTGGAGTACGCCGCCCCCGGTCAGATGGCGGTAGGCGTCCACCGTATCGGACGCGACGGCCTCCCACGTGCGTTCCGACAAGGCACGACGCCGCCCCTCCTCGCCCAGGCAGCGCCGCACCGCCGGGCTCTCCAGCAGCATCCGCAGCACGCACGCCAGCGTGTCGGGGTCCTCCGCGGGGGTGAGCATGCCCGTGATGCCGTCGCTGACGACCTCCGCGAGGGCGGGCAGGCACGAGGCGACCACGGGCGTGCCGGTGGCCAGGGCCTCGACCGGCTTGAGCGGGGTCACCGCGCGGGTGACGGCACGGTCCTTGCGGGGGACCACGAACACGTCGAAGGCCTGGTGGTAGCGCACGGCCTGCTCCCGCGGCACCCTTCCCGGGAAGCGGACGCGGTCACGGATCCCCAGCTCCGTCGCCAGGGCCTCCAGCGCCGGACGCTCGGCGCCGTCCCCGACTACGACGACGAGCAGCTCGGGCACGTCCGGGGCCAGGAGGGCCGCGGCGCGCAGCAGGTCGTCCAGACCCTCGTACTCGACCACGCTCGTGACGGTGCCGAGGATCCGGGCGTGCACGGGCAGCCCCACGTCGCGGCGGGCCTCCGCCACGGGGGGCGGGTCCTCAAGGTACTGCCCGCCCACGCCGTTGGGCGCGATCCGGGTGCGCACCGGTCCGGTGGGCAGCGAGCGCACGAGGGTGCGCACGTGCTCGCCCATCTGACGGCCGAGCGTCACGACGTCGTCCGCGCCCGCCAGCGCCTCGGCCTCCCTGGCCGTGAACAGCCGGTAGCGCTCACTGGTGGCGGCCTCGGCGGGCCGGGCGGAGGCCCACGTGTCGGCGAGCTGGCCGCGGACCTCGTAGACCCACGGGATGCCGAGGGCCTCCGCCACCGCCCGGGTGACGAGCGCGTTGACGAAGTGCGTGGTCGTGTGCAGCACCGCGGGGCGGGTGCGCAGGGCGAGCTCGAGCACGGCCTGGGCCTCCTGCTGCAGGCGGCCGGTGGCGGTGGCGGCCAGGCGTCCGGGCAGGATCCGGTGGTAGGGCACCCCGTCGACGACGTCGACCGATCCGGCGCCCAGCTTCCCCACCTGCACGGGGTAGCCCGGCCGGGTCACCGCGGTCACGGTCCAGCCCTGGTCGGCGACGGCCGTGAGCAGCGAGTGGGTGCGGGCGGTGTAGCCGCTGTGCGTGTGGGGAACGGAGTTCGTCAGCACGTGCAGCACGGAGGCCGGTTCCGGGCGGTAGCCCACCACGGGGGTCAGCGCGGGGCGCCAGTCGGTGAACAGCCGCAGCTCGTCCTCGTAGCGGCGCAGCTGGCGGCGCTCGCCCGTGGTGGCGCGGCGGAAGGCCACGGCCCGGCGCAGGCCCTCGACCGCCTCGGACATCCGGCCCAGGTGCCAGTCGCGGCGCGCCTGCGTGCCGGCGCGGCCCTTCAGGTCCGCGGGCAGCCGGGCGAGAAGGCGGTCCGCCTGCTCCACCCGGCCCATGGAGAGCGCGACGTCGGCGAGGCGCCGGGTGGTGGCCGGCGGGAAGCCGCCCCTCTCGGCGAGCTCCAGCCGCCGGCCCGCGTCGCCGGAGCGGCCGAGCACGTGGGCGGCCGTGGCACCCGGGGCCGGCCACGGGGTGCCCAGGAGCGCCCGGGCGACGGGGCGCACCGCGCGGTCCGGGAGCCGTCGGGCGACCTGCGTCCAGAACACCACCGGGTCGTCGGCGAGGTGCTCGCCCACGGTCGCCGCGGTCACGACCGCGTTGGCGTACAGCCGGCGGGCCCGGTGCTCCTCGTCAGGTCCCCGGTGGTCGTCGTCATGCCGCATGGTGGTCCCCCATCTTCCTGTGCTCCGGCGCGCTCCCCCTCGAGCGCCCCCGGATGTCACCCGCCGGGGACATCCGGTGTGCCGTTCCCGGCACGGTCGCGGCCGGCTGCGCGTGGACCGGCCGGCCGGCCAGGACGTCGCGCAGGACGCCGTCGTAGCGGGCGGCCAGGTCCGGGTAGTCGGCGTGGGCGGCCACCCAGGCCCGGCCCGAGGATC
The DNA here is from genome assembly GCF_044462265.1 of Kocuria rhizosphaerae. NCBI lineage: Bacteria > Bacillati > Actinomycetota > Actinomycetes > Micrococcales > Micrococcaceae > Kocuria > Kocuria rhizosphaerae. Next base: position 7,392 of record NZ_JBISWL010000120.1, on the reverse strand, counting down.
GCTGGCGCAGCCGGGTGCGGTCCGCGATGAGTCCGCGCCACAGCCGGGCGATGTCGGCGGGACGGCCCTCGACCACGTCCCCCTCCCCTGCCGCGGCGAGGACGCGGGCGGCCTCGCCGCGCACGATCGCGGTGATGTGGCGCCCGACCGAGAGCGCCTCGTAGGTCTTGGAGGGGATCGTGTCCTCGAAGGACTTCCAGTCGTCGCGCAGGGACACCACCACGGTGTCCGACTCGGCGTAGCGCTCGAACACGGCCCGGCCGTACTCGGGGGGCAGGAACCGGACCGGCGCGTCCAGCCGGGCGGCGAGCTCCTCCAGCGCGGGCTTGCGGCTGCCCTGGCCCACCAGGGTCAGACGCATCCCGTCCCCGACGAGGGCGGCCGCCTCGACGAGGTGCTCCAGCCGCTGGCTCTCACCGTGGTTTCCCAGGTACAGGACCTCCAGCCGCTCGCGCGACGGCGGCGGAGGCAGCAGGCGCGGCGTGCGCTCCAGGACCACGCCGTTGCGGACGGTGGTGACGTTGCGGACACCACGCTCCCGCAGGGTGCGGGCGAAGCCCTCGGTCACGGTGACCACCAGGTCCGCGTGGTCCTGCACGTGCTCGACCACGCGGTTGATCAGGCTCTTGCCGCCGTGGCGGACGAGGTTGGCGTCCTCGGCGAGGTTCGGCCAGGCGTCGCGCATCTCGACCACGAACGGGACTCCTTTGAGCCGGGCCAGCAGCCAGCCGGCGACCATGAGCGGCAGGGAGGGCGCCGTGACGAGAATCACGTCGAACGGGCCGGTGGACAGGCCCCGTACGGCGGACGCGGCCGCCGTGAACAGCTGGTCGGCGAGCTTGCCGAGGCGCCCGTGGGCCCGGCTGAGGTACGGGACGCGGTGGATCGTCTCGCCCAGCGGCCCCCGGGCCCGTCCCCACCCCGGGCCCTCGGGCGCGGCCTCTGCCGTTCCGTGGAAGCGCGGTGCGGGCGCGAGGAAGGACACGTCCCAGCCGGCGGGAACGAGGTAGCGCGTCAGCGACGACCAGCGCCGCTGGGGCGGGGAGTGCTCCGGCCAGTAGGAATGGGTGAGCACCAGCAGACGGAGGGGACGGGGGGTGTGCTGCATGGCTCTCTCGCGGGGTCAAGAGACGCTGTCCCGGTGGGGTCCGGGGCGAGCTGCGGTCGGGGGGCGCCGCCCGCGGCTCCGGGGGAGGATGCGCAGGCGGCCTATTACTCGTCGGAGTTCAGAGTAGCAAGATATTCATCCAATTTGTCCTCCGAAATGGCTACACCGATGTCTTCCATGGCCTGGGTGTCCGACACCACGATGGACTGGCCGTCCGGAGAGGTGCCGATGCCCTCGTGGGGAACCGTGAACGAATCCACGTCCCGGGCGCCGACGCCGGCGAGCTCCGGAGCGAGGCCGGCGACCCACCCGGCGTCCAGGCCCTCGCTCACCTCGAGGTGCGGGGCGAGCTCGGAGACCATCTGCCGGATCCGGCCGGGGTCGCTGAGGACGTCCTTGCTGATCAGCTTGTCGAGCACGGCTTCGAGGAACAGGCGCTGGTTCTCGACGCGTTTGAGGTCGCCCATCTCGAACGACCGGCGTTCCCGCACGAACTCGAGCGCGGTGGCGCCGTCCATGTGCATGGGCCCGGCGGTGAAGAGCATGTCCTTCTGCCAGGACACGAAGTCCTTCGGGACGTCGATGGTCACCCCGCCCACGGCGTCGACGATGTTCTCGAAACCTTCGAAGTCGACCTGCGCCACCTGGTCCACGCGCGTGTCGAACAGCCCCTCGACGGTGTCCACCATCAGGGGGACGCCCCCGGCGTCGATCGCGGAGTTGATCTTGGCCTGGCCCACGCCGGGGATCTCGACCCACAGGTCCCGCGGGATGGACATGACGTAGACCGCGCCGCCGTCCTCGGGCACGTGCAGGAGCATGATCGCGTCCGCCCGCTCCCCGGCACCGCCCTGGTGGTCCTCGCCCATCACGAGGACGGTGGTCCCCTCGTCCGCGCCCGAACCCGCGGAGGGGCGGGCGCTCTCCGCCGGGAAGGGCTGCTCCAGGACCTCGCGGCCGGTGTCGAAGGCCCGCCCGAGGCTCCAGAGGTAGAGCCCGACGACGAGCGCCACGACGAGCACCACGGCCAGCAGCACGAGCAGGACGGTGCGGACGGTGCGCCGGCTGCCGGGCGTCCGGTCCGTGCGGGCGGGGCGGCGGTCGTCGATCGACATGGGAACTCCCGGGGGGTGGGGGTCGGTGAGGGGGCAGTCCGCACGGGGGGACGGGGACCGCTGTGTCACATCCTACGACGCCGCCCGGCCGGCCGCGGTGCCCACGCGCCCGGCACCGTCACGGGACGACCCCGGCGTGCGGTGCTCGGCTCCGCTCGTCCGGGCCGGGCCGGGCTCCGGGTCGGACTCGGACTCGGGGCCGGACGCGGAGCGGGACGCGGGGCCGGGCTCCGCACCGGCCCCGGGTGCCACGCCCGTGACCGTGAGAACCGTCACGGTGCCGGGATTGAGGGACAGGCGCAGCGCGTCCTGGCCCGGTTCCGCACCCGGCACCGCCGACCGGTGCTCCACGGGTGCGAGCGGCAGCCCGAAGCCGTCCACGGACACGTGGGCGTCCCCGACGGGCTCCAGGGCGTTGCCGAGCGTCTGCGCCCGGCCGTCCCGGTCCGCGGTGGGCTGCCCGCCGTCCTCGGGCTCGACGTCGAAGAGGCTCGCCGCGGGGAACTCGGCGTCCCATGCGGGGCCCCCCATCTGCGACATCACGGCCCCTTCGAGATCGAACGGCAGACGCAGCGTCACGGGCGCGCGGCCGGCGACGGCGGGGTCGGTGAAGTTCGTCAGGACCACGGTCAGCTCCTGCCGACCCCCGTCCTGGGCCGGGTGACGGATGGCGTAGGCGGTGACGTCCTCGTTGCCGGAGCCGTCCGTGCGCAGGAAGTCGCCCGCCGGGATCCGGCCCACGAGGGCCAGGGCGAGGTGGTTGGCCCGCGGGGCGAACGCCGACCCCTGGTCGCCCCGGGTGCCGGAGGAGCACACCGAGGACATCGGGGGCCCGCCGGCGCAGCGGTCCAGGGAGGAGTGGTGGACGAGCCGTTCGACGCCCAGGGACTGGGCGCGCAGGGAGTACTCCGCCGAGAAGACGGCCGCCCCGAGGGTCTCGGTGATGTCGTTGCCGCCCAGGCACGCGGACACGGAGCTCTCGGTGAGCCACAGCGGCATGCCGGCCCGCCGGGCCTGGTCCACCGCGATGCCCAGGAACCGGTCCACGTTGGCCCGGGTGTGCACGCCCACGAGGTTGTCCATGGTGGGCGTCTGCCACGGCCTGGCACCGTGGCACGAGGACAGCGGGTACTGGTGGGCGGCCAGGACCATGTTGCGCAGGCCCGACCCGGCGACGGCCTCCCACCAGTCGGGGGCGTAGGCCCCTGGTGCGGTGACGGCCAGCCCGGGCGCCTCGGCACGGATCGCGCGGGTGTACTCCCGGAGGTCCTCCAGGTAGGCCGGGATGCCCCAGCCCTCCTCCTTGACGCTCAGCCGGTGGTCCTCCCCGGGGCGGTAGCCGTTGGGCTCGTTGCCGACCATGACCGCCGTGAGGTCGTCGCCGAACGCGGCCTCGGCGTGCCGGGTCAGGGACGCGGCACGACGGGCGTCGTCCGCCGCGAGGTTCACGCCCAGGACCACGTCCGCGCCGGTCGCCTCGGCGAACCCCGCGACCCGGCGCAGGTCCTGCGGGGTCACGGTCGTGATCTCGTCGCCCGCCGGCAGCGGCCAGTCCGTTGGCGGGGCCTCGTCGTCGTCCGTGAAGAAGAAACGGCGGTCGACGGAGTTGCCGCCGAAGCGCAGGGTCGGGCGGTCCAGCTCCCGGACCAGGGCGACGAGGTCCTCGTTGTCGGCGCTGAGCCGCCCGTCGGCGAGGTCGGTGGCCTCGAAGGAGAGCCCCACCCCGCCGTCGGCCCAGTCCTCACCGGTGGGCTCCGCGGAGACCGTGACGGTCGCGGGCGCCTGCTTCTCCCGGCCCTCCACGGGGACCGCCGGCTGGCGGTAGTGCTCGGGCAGTCCCCTGCGCCGGGCGACCTCTCCGGCGTCCACGGCCGTCAGCGGCGTCGCACTCGGGCCGGCCGGCGCCGGGTCCGGAACGGACGGCTCGCCGGCGCAGCCCGTGACGACGAGCGCCAGCGCGGTCGCGAGCGCGGCCAGGACGGAACGGGACGGTCGGTGCACGGGGGAGCTCCTGGGGGACGGAGTCGGGGCGCGGCCGGGATCAGTGTAGTCGGGCCGGCCGCCGGGCGGTCACCGGCCCGGGGTGCCGGGCACGCCGCAGGCCCGGACCGAACCGGTCCGGGCCTGCGGTCGGAGTGGTCCTGGGGACCGGCTCAGCGCTTGCCGAAGCCCTTGAAGCGCGCGTTGAAGCGCTCCACGCGGCCGGCGGAGTCCATGATGCGCTGCTTGCCCGTGTAGAACGGGTGCGACTCGGACGAGATCTCGACCTCGATGATCGGGTACTCCTTGCCGTCCTCCCAGGTCTCCGTCTTCTGGGAGGTGGCGGTCGACCGGGTGAGGATGGTCTTGCCGGAGGCCAGGTCGCGGAAGAGCACCGGGTGGTAGTCCGGGTGGATGTCGGTCTTCATGGGGTTCACACCTTGTTGTCGGTGCCTGGATTTTGCCAGGCACGGTTGCGCTCGGTCGGCGGTGCGTCGTCGTCGTGCGTCCGCGCGGTCCTCGCGGGAGGGCGCGGGCGCGATCCCGGGCGGAGGCACCAGCGGTCCAGCTTAGCGGATCACGGCACGGGTCACCAGCGGTGGGCCACGTCGATCACCACGCGGGACCCGTCGCACGGACCCTCCAGCACGAAGACCCGGAACGGCAGCCGCGCGCGCACGCCGAGGCCGAGGGTCGTGCGGCCCTCGAAGCTGCCGGCCCAGGCCACCTGACGGAAGGTGTCGTAGCCGGTCACGTACACGAGCTCCTCCTGGTCGGCGGGGGTGTAGGTGGCGTTGCCGTCCTCGTCGTAGGACGGCGCGTTCACGACGACGCTCAGGAACGCCCCGCCGCGCAGCGGGACCAGGTTCCCGGAGCCGTCCTGGTGGACGCTGGGCACGTACCGGACGGAGTAGCCGGCCACGTCGCCGTCGAGGTCCACGACGAGCCGGTCGAAGCACTCGTGCCGGCCTGAGCGCACGTTCGTGACGGCGCCGGCGGTGTAGGTGTCCTCGGCCTTCTCCAGGGAGCCCCACACGATGCCGCAGTACGGTGTGGGTCCCGTGGCGACGGCGGCGGGGACGAACAACGAGGAGCCCGTGGCCAGCACGAGGGCCGCCAGCCACGAGAGCAGCTTCTTCATGACACACCTTCTCGGAGGAGCGTCTGCACCCGGACGCCGGCTGGTGCCGCGGTTTCTCGGAACGGGCCCGCAGACCCCTCCAGAATAGACTTCGCGGAAGCCAATGGCACCGGTCGGAGCACCATTGACCGTGCAACTGTGACCCCGCTCGGACGGGACCGGGCGGGGTGTGCCGGACTCACTGCCGGGCCGGGCGGGTCTCCCAGAACGCCACGGCGGAGGCCGCGGCCACGTTGAGCGAGTCGACCCCGTGGGACATCGGGATCCGCACGGTGAGGTCCGCGTGGTGGACGGTCGCGGCGCTGAGGCCGTCGCCCTCCGTGCCCAGGATCAGGGCGAGCTTCTCTTCGCGGCGCGCGGAGAGCTCGCTCAGCGTGACGGAGTCGTCGCCGAGGGCCAGCGCCGCCGTCGTGAACCCCGCGTCCTTCACGCGCTGCAGGTCGGCGGTCCAGTGCTCCAGCCGCGTCCAGGGCACCTGGAACACGGTGCCCATGGATACGCGGATGGCCCGCCGGTAGAGGGGGTCCGCGCAGCGGGGGGTGACGAGCACGGCGTCCACGTCCAGCGCGGCGGCGGAGCGGAAGATCGCCCCCACGTTCGTGTGGTCGACGATGTCCTCCAGGATCGCCACCCGGGAGGCCCCGGCCAGCAGGACCCCCAGGTCCACGGGCTCGGGCCGGTGCATGGCCGCGATCGCCCCGCGGTGCAGGTGGAATCCGGTGATCTGCTCGAGCACCTCGTCCGTGCCCACGTACAGGGGCACGTCGGGGTGCGCGGCGAGGACGTCGGCGAGGTCCTCGAGCCATTTCTCGGCCATGAAGAAGGACCGCGGGATGTGCCCGGCGGCCAGGGCCCGGCGCAGCACCTTGGAGGACTCGGCGATGTAGAGGCCCCGCTCGGGCTCGAGCCGGCGCCGGAGCTTCACGTCGGTCAGCCGGGCGTAGTCGGCCACGCGGGGGTCCTCGGCGGACTCGAGACGGTGCAGGTTGGGGAATCGGAGGTCGGTCACGGGCTCTTCCGGGGTGGTGTCGGGATGGCAGCGGTGTGGCGGGGTCGCCGATGATCGTACCGGCTGCCGCAAGCACCGTTGTTGCCCGTGCACCGGGACGGGCCTACGCTCGCAGCACGCGGACCGTCCGCCCACAGCGGTTCCCGGGGTCCCGGGCTATGGCGCGGCAACAGGTCCCGACGCCGGCGTGGGCCGCCCTTCTTCATCATGTCACCACAATTTCGGCGTCGAAATCGGAGCCGGGAGCATGAGATTCGTCCGTCGCCCTGCGCGATATTAAAGACATGGCCAGATTACGCGCGCTGTCCCGCCTGGCGTCCGTGTTCACGACGCCCCGCTCGCCCGAGGACTTCCTCCGGCTGGTGGACCCCCTGGCGAGCGCCCGGCAGCTGCGGGCCGTCGTCACCGCGGTGGAGCCCGAGACGGCGGACTCCGTCACCATCCGCTTCCGTCCCGGCCGGGGGTGGAACGCCCACGCGGCGGGCCAGTGGGCGCGCATCGGCGTCGAGATCGACGGCGTGCGGCACTGGCGCTCCTACTCCCTGAGCACGGCGGCCGGCCAGGACCCCGCCATCACCGTCTCGGCCATGGGCAAGGTCTCCACCGCCCTGGTCCGCGGCACGCGGCCGGGCGACGTCCTCTTCCTGGCGCCCCCCGAGGGCGACTTCGTCCTGCCGGAGCACCCGCGTCCGCTGCTCATGCTCACCGCCGGCAGCGGGCTGACCCCCGTCATGTCGATGATCCGCACGCTGGTGCCGCGACGGCCGGACGCGGACCTGGTGCTCGTGCACTCCTCGCGCTCGCCCGAGGAGGCGCTCTTCGCCGAGGAGCTCCTGGAGCTCGCGGACCAGTTCCCGAGCTTCCGTCTCGTCCAGTGGTTCACCGGCGAGCGGGGCCGGCGCCTGGACCTCGCCTCCACGTCCGACCTCGAGACGGCCTGCCCCGACTGGCGGGACCGGGCGGCCTACGCGTGCGGGCCCGCCGACTTCCTCGACGCCGCCGAGTCCCTCTGGCAGCGGGAGGAGGGGCAGCTGCGCGT
>NZ_JBISWL010000119.1:0-36121 GCF_044462265.1 Kocuria rhizosphaerae | reverse complement strand
CTGATATGTAGTCGATCTTGTCAAGAGGGCAGGGTGAAGCGGGGCACTCATTGATCGGTGGGTGCCCCGCTTCGTCGTTCATGGAGGGGTTGGGGTGATCTCTGCGGGCGTGTTGTCTCGACGCGTGGTCAGTCTGATATCCGCGGGTTGGTTACCGCATGACGCTGGTTTCGGCGCGAGGAGCGATGCTGGTCTGAGCTCGAGCGTGGCCACGAGGATCTCGTGACTGCTCACAGTCGAATCGCTGGTCTCCTCGGCGCGCGGCGCGCAGGAGATCTCCCGTGGCCGGGTCCGTGAACGGGTCTGTGGGTCATGCGTCCATGGTCGCCAGCGACCAGCACCAGCCGGCCATCTCTCGGGCGATCGCTGTGTTCGCGACCGTGTGACGCTTCTTGTGCTCGCTGAGCATGCTCCAGCGGTGATGCAGGCGCCTGTTGCCCGCATCGGCGCGTTCGGCCACGGCTGCCGGTGCCAGGGCCCACCGGTCCCGCATCGTCTTCCCCGGGCGGTACTGGGGCTTGTGGTGCCAGGCGGCCTCGATCAGCAACCGCCTGGCGTGGGCGTTGCCGGTCTTGGTGATCTGGCCCTGGGAGCGGGTTTGCCCGGAGGAGTGCTCCGAGGGCACCAGCCCCAGGTATGAGGCGATGTTCCGGCCCGTGAAGCGGTCCCAGTCGCCGATCTCCACCGCGAGAGAGAACGCGGTCAGGGTCGAGATCCCCCGCAGGCAGGCCAGACGCCGGGTGACCGTGGTCCACTCGGAGTCCTCGGCCAGCAGGAGGATCTGCGCGTCCAACCGGCACCGGCGGGCCAGGGCGTGGGCGACCGCGTCGTGGTAGTCGTCGAACACGATGCGTGAGACCTCGCCGAACACGGCGATGTCCTGGCGGGCCATCTGCTGCATCCAGGCCTCGTGCTTGCCGCTCCACGCCTCGCCGCCGGTGTAGACGTGGCCGTGGCGCAGGAGGAACTTCCCCAGCCGGTGACGGGCGCTCATCAGGTCCCGGCGCACGTCGTCCCTGGCCCGCACCAGGTCCCGTGCCACCTCGCGGGACCGGTCGGGAATCGTGACCTCGATGATGTCGTCGTTGCGGGCCAGTCGGGCCAGCAGCAGCGCGTCGTTCTTGTCGGTCTTGACCCTGTCACCGGAGGCCCGCAACAGCTTCGAGGGCGCCGCGACCTGGACCCGGTGGCCGGCCTCGATCAGGGTGCGGGCGAGTTCGTACCCGGTCGGTCCGGCCTCATAGGTCACCTGGACGGGGCCGTGCTCGCGGGCCAGAGCGTCGACGAACTCGCCCACCATGACGGTGTCAGCGCTGAGGGTCTGATGAATGATCTCGCCGGTCAGGCTGTCGATCGCGCAGGCCTTCACGCTGCGGGCATGGACATCCAGTCCCAGACTTGTACGCTCGGTGAACACCGGGGCCTCCTATGCATGTCGGCACCCCGACCCCGACCGGTCGGGGTGATCCACGTACTCTGCATAAGCGGGGCCCCGGCCACAAGACCCAGACGCCGCCTACACCCATAGCGTCTGAGCCCCACCGCCCCTCGCCGCCCCGGACAGTGCTCGGCCCGCGGGAGCTCCGTGGAGCTCCCGCGGGCCGGGAGAGGGCCTGCCGCTGCGGGGTGCTGAGCGGTTCCTGACGACGGGACGCCTCGTGGGCGGCCGTTGCGGGCCGGGATGCGTGCGACCGGGTCTGCGCGTGCATCGTATGATCACCATTTGACACCCATGTCTGCACTCTGCGCAAACGTCTACTCTGGATCTGATCGGAATGATCAATTCGACAGGGGAAAGAGGAGCGGACGTGGTCAGCATGACGAACGAGGGGCCCGGCGGGGTCGCGCTGGACGCGACCGACCGGAAGATCCTGGCGGCGCTGGACGAGGACCCGCGCATGACCGTGCTCGCGCTGGCCCAGCGGACCGGTCTGGCGCGGGGGACGATCCACACCCGGCTCGAGCGCTACCGCACCAGCCCGGTGCTGCGGCCGCACAGCACCCGGGTGGCGCCGGCGGCGCTGGGCTACGGACTCGCCGCGAGCGTGGCCGTGGAGCTGGACCAGCACCAGCTCGACGAGGCGATCGCGGGCCTGCGGTCCATCCCCGAGGTCATCGAGGTGTTCGCCCCGGCCGGCCAGACCGACCTGCTGTGCCGCGTCGTCGCGAAGGACCCCGAGGACCTCTACCGGGTGTCGGAGGAGATCCGGCTGTGCCCCGGGATCCTGCGGACGTCCACGAGCATGTTCCTGCGCACCGTCATCCCCTACCGCGTGGCGCCGCTGCTCCGGGGCGCGGAAGGGGCCGGCGCCTGAGTCGCGTACTGGCTGACGCGACGCCCCCACGCTATCGTAAGCACACTGGCGAATCGGTGCTCCCGCGCCGTTCGCCGATGCCCAGGACGATCCCGAGGAGAGGCCATGACCACCCAGGTGGAGAAGAGCATCGTCGTCGACGTGCCCGTGAGCACCGTCTACAACCAGTGGACCCAGTTCGAGGACTTCCCGCGGTTCATGAAGGGCGTGGAGCGGGTCACCCAGCTCGCGGACGACCGGCTGGAGTGGGTCGCCGAGATCGGCGGCGTGCGCCGGCGGTGGGAGGCGAGGATCCTGGAGCAGGTCCCGGACCGCCGGATCGCGTGGGCCGCCGCGGAGGGCGCCACCAACGCCGGCGCCGTGAGCTTCCAGGACGCCGGGAACGGCAGGACCGCCGTCGCCCTGGTCCTCGAGTACGAGCCCGAAGGGCTCGTGGAGAAGGCCGGTGACGCGCTCGACGTCGTGGAGAAGCAGGCCGAGGGCGACCTCCGGCGCTTCAAGGAGTTCATCGAGGACGAGGGCTACGCCACCGGTGCGTGGCGGGGCTCCGTCGACGAGGGCGTGCCCGCCGGGACGCCCGGCGTGGAGCGCGCGGCGTCGTCCCGCGGGGACGACGGCGGGGCCGGGGTCTCCGGCAAGGCCGTCGCGGCGGGCGTGGCCGCCGCCGGAGCGGCCGTGGCCGGTGTGGCCGCGGCCGCGAAGCGACGGGACGCCGACCGGGACGCCGACCGGGACGCCGGCAGGGACGCACGCGGGGACACCGGCGAGGCCACCGGGCCGGTCACGGCCGCGGCCGCGCCGACCGCGACCCCCGTGGCCCCCGAGACTCCCGTCCCGGGACCCGTCCCGCCGATCACAGAGACGGACCCCGCCCTCGTCGACGACGCCGTCGCGGCGGACGTGGACGTGGACCCCACGACCCGGCACCTCGGCGACGGCCGGTCCACGGGCGGCGCGCTCTGACCCGGCGGCCCCGGGCCTGACGCGGGCCGGGTGGAGGCCGCGGCGCCGCGGGCGGACCCGGGCGCCGCGGGCGGACCCGGGGGCCGCGGCGGGTCCCGGCAGGTGGGCGGGCCGGTGGGGCGCTCAGCCGGTGACGGCCCCGAGGGACGCCGAGCGCACGAGCTTCACGTACTTGCCGAGGACCCCGCCCTCGTACTGCGGGCGCAACGGGGTCCAGCCGTTGCGACGGCCGGCCAGCTCCTCGGCGTCCACCAGCAGGTCCAGGCTCCGGCCGGCCAGGTCCACCCGGATCCGGTCGCCGTCGCGGAGGAAGGCGATCGGGCCGGCGTCGACGGCCTCCGGGGCGATGTGCCCGATGCACAGGCCCGTGGTCCCGCCCGAGAACCGGCCGTCGGTCAGCAGCAGCACGTCCTTGCCGAGGCCGGCGCCCTTGATCGCGCCCGTGATGGCGAGCATCTCGCGCATGCCGGGCCCGCCCTTGGGACCCTCGTAGCGGATGACGAGCACGTCCCCGGCCTGGATGCCGCCGGCCTCGAGGGCGTCCATGGCGGCCTGCTCCCGTTCGAAGACGCGGGCCGGGCCCTCGAACACCTCGGCGTCGAAGCCGGCGGACTTCACCACCGCGCCCTCGGGGGCGAGCGAGCCGTGCAGGACCGTGATCCCGCCCGTGCGGTGGATCGGGTTGTCCAGGGTGCGGATCACCTCGCCGTCCACCGGGTCCGGGTCCAGGGCCGCGAGGTTCTCCGCGACGGTCCGGCCCGTCACGGTGAGGGCGTCCCCGTGCAGCAGCCCCGCGTCGAGCAGGGCCTTCATGACCACCGGGATCCCGCCGTGCCGGTCGACGTCGTTCATCACGAACCGGCCGAACGGCTTGAGGTCGGCCAGGTGCGGGACCCGGTCCCCGATCCGGTTGAAGTCCTCGAGCGTGAGGTCCACCTCCGCCTCGCGGGCGATGGCGAGCAGGTGCAGGACGGCGTTCGTGGAGCCGCCGAGGGCCATGAGCACGGTGATGGCGTTCTCGAAGGCCTCCCGCGTGAGGATGTCCCGGGCGGTGGTGCCGCGCCGGAGCATCTCGACGACGGCCTCCCCGGAGCGGTGGGCGAACTGGTCCCGCCGCCGGTCCGCCGAGGGCGGTGCCGCGGAGCCGGGCAGGCTCATGCCGAGGGCCTCGGCCACGGACGCCATCGTGTTCGCCGTGTACATCCCGCCGCAGGCGCCCTCGCCCGGGCAGATGGAGCGCTCGATCCGGTCCAGGTCGGCCTTCCCCATGAGTCCGGCCTTGCAGGCGCCCACGGCCTCGAACGCGTCGATGAGGGTGACGTCCTTCTCGGTGCCGTCCGTGAGCTTGACCCAGCCCGGGGCGATCGTCCCGGCGTAGAGGAACACGGAGGCCAGGTCCAGGCGGGCGGCGGCCATGAGCATGCCCGGCAGGGACTTGTCGCAGCCCGCCAGCAGCACGGAGCCGTCGAGCCGCTCGGCCTGCATGACCGTCTCCACGGAGTCGGCGATCACCTCCCGGGACACGAGCGAGAAGTGCATCCCCACGTGCCCCATGGAGATGCCGTCCGAGACGGAGATCGTCCCGAACTGCAGCGGGTAGCCCCCGCCCGAGTGGACCCCCTCCTTGCACCCCTGGGCCAGCCGGTCCAGGGACAGGTTGCACGGGGTGATCTCGTTCCAGGAGCTCGCGATGCCGATCTGGGGCTTGTCCCAGTCGTCGTCGCCCATGCCGACGGCGCGGAGCATGCCGCGGCTGGCGGTCGCGTCGATGCCGTCGGTGACCTGGCGGCTGCGGGGTTTCATGTCGGGGCTCATGCGGTCTCTCCCGGTTCGGCGGTACGGAGGCCTTCGGCGGTGCGGAGGCAGGGCGTGCGGGCAACCTATCAACGGATCCCGGGAGCGTCGAGGGACGTCCACGGGCGCGCGGCGGGCGCGGGCCGAGATCGTTCCGCTCCGGGGGCAGACAAGGCGGGCCCGGTCCTCCTAGTCTGGACGAGGACGGAACATCAGCAGCCTGATCGAAGGAGCCCGCCATGCCGGAGAGCCCGGTCTCCCGCCACGCCCGCTCGATGGCCGACGCCGAGGGCGGGATGCCCGAGCAGCAGCAGGAGCCGCCGGGGCTCACCGCGGCCATGGACCCCGTGCCCGACCACGGCGAGGCGTCCTGGCAGGGCCGCGGCCGCCTCGAGGGGCTCAAGGCCCTGATCACGGGCGGGGACTCCGGGATCGGCCGGGCGGTCGCGATCGCCTACGCCCGGGAGGGCGCCGACGTCGCGATCAACTACCTGCCCGCCGAGGAGGAGGACGCCCAGGACGTCGTGGGGTGGATCGAGAAGGCCGGGCGCACGGCCGTCCTCGTGCCGGGGGACCTGCGGGAGGAGGCCACCTGCGAGGACGTCGTGGCCCGCGCCGTGGAGGGTCTCGGCGGGCTCAACGTCGTGGTCAACAACGCCGGCTTCCACTGGGCCAGGGGGAAGCCGGGGCTCAAGGGCCTGGACACCGCTGACCTCGAGCGCGCCGTGCGGACCAATCTGTACGGGACCCTCTGGATCAGCCGTGCGGCGCTGCCGCACCTGGGGCGCGGGGACTGCATCATCAACACCACGTCCGTGCAGGCCTACGACCCGTCCGTGTCCATGGTCGACTACGCGGCCACGAAGGCCGCGCTCAACAACGTCACCGCCAACCTCGCCGCCGAGCTCGGTCCGGAGGGGATCCGCGTCAACGCCGTGGCGCCCGGCCCCGTGTGGACGCCCCTGCAGCCGGCGACCAAGGAGCCCGGGGCGGTCGCCCACATGGGCGAGAACACGCCCCTGGGGCGGATCGGCCAGCCGGCCGAACTCGCCGGGGCCTACGTCTTCCTGGCCTGCCCGGCCGAGGCCGGCTACGTCAGCGGAGCGGTCCTCGGTGTGACCGGGGGCCTGCCCGTGTTCTGAGTTCCTCACCCCCCCCGATGGAAGGAGCACCCCGTGCCCAAGACCGGCAAGGACGACCACGCGAAGAAGAGCGAGCTGCCCTCCACTCTGCAGCGGTCCGGGCGGAAGGCCCAGGACACCTTCGCCAAGGCCTACGACTCCGCGCTCGAGGAGTACGGCGAGGAGGAGCGCGCGGCCCGGACCGCGTACAGCGCGCTCAAGCACACGCACGAGAAGGTCGGGGACCACTGGGAGCCCAAGGACGAGCGGGGCCCGTCGGACGAGCGCGCCGCCGGGGGGCGCGACTCGGACGCGGAGACCGCCGGCGGCGTGGACGCCAACGCCTCGAAGGAGCACCTCTACGAGGTCGCGAAGCGGCTGGACGTCGAGGGCCGCTCCTACATGACGAAGAAGGAGCTCGTCACGGCGATCCAGAAGGCCAACGACGAGCGGACGCGCCGGGCGCGGGAGGGCTGAGCGCCCGCACGCGCTCAGCCGTGCGGGCCCAGCCAGTCCGTGACCAGGGTTCCGCGCTCGCCGAAGCCGACGATCTCCGGGAGGCCGTCACCGGTGACGTCCGCGATCCTGCGCACGTGGCGGTCCGGCCGCCAGCCCTGCTGCCACCCGTAGTTGCGCAGGTCGAGCGTGGCGACGGCGAAGTTGCCGTCGAAACCCGACCAGGAGGAGTAGGTCCCGGCGTCGCCGAACGCCACGATCTCGGCGCGGCCGTCGCCGTTCAGGTCCACGACCTCGCGATCGTGCCGGTCGGAGCGCCAGCCCTGCGCCTCCCCGAGGTCGCGCAGCGTCATCGACGGTGCGCCGAAGGTCCCGTCCGTCCTCCCGTGCGCGACCCACACCCCGGCGTGGCCGAAGCCGACGACGTCGGCCCGGCCGTCCGCGTTCACGTCCGCCACGTGGCGGGGGTGACGCCCGACCCGCCAGCCCTGCGCGTGCCCGAAGTCCCGCAGCACGAGCGCGGAGGCGGAGAACGTCCCGTCGGCGCGGCCCTGCGCCACCTGGACGCCGCGGTCGCCGAATCCGACGACGTCCAGCAGCCCGTCCCCGGTGACGTCGGCGAGCTCCCGGACGTGGCGGTCGGTGCGCCAGCCCTGGTTCCAGCCGAAGTCCGCGACCCGGAGGGTGGCGGGGGAGAACTCCCCGGAGCTTCTCGCCGAGCCGTGGACGGCCACGTGCACGCCGTCGTCGCCGAACCCCACGACCGCCGCCCTGCCCCCGCCGTCGAGGTCGGCCACCCGGCGGAGGTGGCGGTCGGGGCGCCAGCCCTGGGCCGCCCCGAAGTCCTGCAGCGTCCTCTCCGGTCCCAGGGCGGGATTCAGCGAACCGTAGCGGTTCCCGTAGGACACGTGCAGCCCGCGCTCGCCGAAGCCGACGATGTCGCGCCTGAGGTCTCCGTCGACGTCGGCGACCCGCCGGGGATGGCGCTCGGGGTGCCACCCCTGGTTCCGGCCGAAGTCCGCCAGCCGCAGGTCCGACGGGGAGAGCGTGCCGTCCGCGTGGCCGAAGGAGACGTGGACGCCCCGGTCGCCGAAGCCGATGACGTCGGCGCGGGAGCGGGCGTCCGCGGCGAGCTCGTAGTGCCCGACGTCCGCCACGAGCCGCAGGTGGCGGTCGGTGCGCCACCCCTGGGCCGTGCCGTGGTCGAGGTGCAGGACGCCGGCGCGGTTCGGGTCCTCCGCCGTGTGCTGGGTCGCGCCCACGGGGGCGGCGGGGCCGGCGGCCAGCAGGGCCACGGTCGTCGCCGCGAGCAGGCGGGTGCGGGCCGTACGCTTCATGGTGCTCCTCCGTGGTCGGTGACCACAGGGTAGGGCCGTCGGGCGCCGCGGGGAGGTCGATGCCGTGTGCGGACTCTGTGCGAACCGTGCGCGAGGTGCGTCCGGGGACCGGCGCGGACGGGTCAGACGACTCCCATGAGCCCGCGTACGAGCGTGAGGGCCCCGCCGAGCCCGGCCAGGACGAGGGCCGTGGTGCGGGCCGCGGAGACCGGCACCCGGCGGGACACGGCCCCGCCGATCAGGATGCCCAGCACCACCGTCAACACCACGCCCGGGGCGATCCACCAGGGCGGCATGCCCCCGGTGCCCGCGGCGCCCAGGAGCGTCTTGACGAGCACGGACAGCGCGCCCATCGTCATGAACACCGGCTGGAGGGTGGCGGCGAACGAGCGCTGCTCCCAGCGGGCGAGCCGGGAGTGGATCACCAGCACCGGCCCGGCGACGCCCGCGGTGGTGTTGAAGAACCCGCCGACGGCCCCGGCGAGCACCGTGGGCAGCCGCCCGGGCCACTCGGGCAGGCGGGGCAGCCCGAACATGGTGGTGAGGGCCAGCAGCACCACGGCGCCCACGACGACCTGCAGCCAGGCGGCGGGCAGCTCCCGGACGAGCAGGGCGCCCGGCACGGCTCCCACCGCCGCGGCCGGGGCGATGAGGGCGAAGCGCCGCCAGTCCACGTGGCGCCACACCGAGAGCATGATGAGGAACCCGGAGACCGTCGTCGTCGCGTTGGCCACGAGCACCCCCGTGGCCGGCCCCAGCAGCAGCGCGAGCGTCGGGGCCACGACCAGGCCCACCCCGGTGCCCGAGACGCGCTGCAGGACGGACCCCACGAGGACGGCGAGGGCTGCGACGGCGACGAGTTCCACGCGTCCCATTCTGCGCCCCCCGCCGAGCGGCCCTGCGCAGGGCGCCTCGTGCGGTGGCGTGGCTCCCAGCTTCCGTCAGTACCCTTGCCGTGAGGAGCGGTCCCCTGCGGGCCCCCGTCGGAGGGAGAACGAGTCCGTGCACCACCACCAGCACCGCCCGAGCCGCCGGCGCCGCGGCCCGGTCCCCGGAGCGGGCCGATGAGCGCCGGGCGACCGTCCGCGGCACGGCTGCAGGAGGTCGCCGCGCAGCGCTTCGGGATCGAACGGTTCCGCGAGGGCCAGCTCGAGGCCATGGTGGCCGCCGCGGCCGGCCGTGACGTGCTGGCCGTGATGCCCACCGGGCACGGCAAGTCGGCCATCTACCAGGTCCCCGGCGCCGTCCTGTCCGGGACGGCCGTGGTGGTCTCCCCGCTCATCGCCCTGCAGCACGACCAGGTGGACGCGCTCGCCGGGCACCTGGGAGACGGCGTCGCCCACGCCGTGAACTCGCGGGTGGGGACCCGGCGCGAGCGCGCGGCGTGGGAGGCCGTGGCGAGCGGCCGGGCCAAGTTCTTGTTCCTCGCTCCGGAGCAGCTGGCGCGGGAGGAGACGCTGGACCGGCTGGCCGGGGTCCGCGTCTCCCTGTTCGTGGTGGACGAGGCGCACTGCATCTCCTCGTGGGGCCACGACTTCCGCCCGGACTACCTGGTGCTGGGCGAGGCCGTCGAACGGCTGGGGCACCCGCCCGTCGTCGCGCTCACGGCCACCGCCTCCCCGCACACGCGCGCCGAGATCGTCGACCGGCTGGGCCTGCGGGACCCGCTGGTCCTCGTGCACAGCTTCGACCGCCCCAACCTCGAGCTGAGGGTCGTCCGCCACCACGAGGCGGCCGACAAGCGGCGGGCGGTGCTCCGGGAGGTCGCCGGAGCGTCCGGGCCCGGTCTGCTCTACGTGGCCACACGCCGGGAGGCGGAGGAGTACGCCGCGGCGCTCGCCGGACACGGCCTCCGCGCCGAGGCCTACCACGCCGGCCGCGGGCGCGCCGAGCGAGAGGGCGTCCACGCCCGTTTCCACGCGGGCGAGCTCGACGTCGTGGTCGCCACCACGGCGTTCGGGATGGGCATCGACAAGCCGGACGTGCGGTTCGTCGTGCACGCCGACATCCCGGACTCCCTGGACAGCTACTACCAGGAGATCGGCCGGGCCGGCCGGGACGGGGCCCCCGCTCTCGCCGTGCTCCACTACCGCTCCGAGGACCTGGGCCTCCAGCACTGGTTCGCCGGCGCGGTCCCGGAGCCGGCCGACCTGGAGGCGGTCTACCGGGCCGTCCGCGAGCACGGCCCGGTCCGGTCCCGGAAGCTGCGTGACCTCACGGGCCTGGGTCCGCGCGCCCAGGCCCGTGCCCTGCACCTGCTCGAGCACAGCGGCGGGCTGCGCGCCGGCCGCCGGGGCTATGAGGCCGTGCGCGGGGCCGGGGCGGAGGGGGCCGTCGCGGCGGCGCTCGCGGAGGCGGAGGCGCAGCACCGGATCGACACGTCGCGCATCGACATGATGCGCGGCTACGCCGAGACGGACGACTGCCGCCGGGACTGGCTGCTGAACTACTTCGGCGAGGAGACCGGCGGCTGGTGCGGCAACTGCGACCGGTGCGCGAGGCGGGGCTCCGCCGCGGCGGCCAAGGAGCGCGCGGCCGCGACACCGCACGGCTGGGAGATCCAGACCCCGGTCGTCCACCGCGACTGGGGCGCGGGCATTGTGATGGGCGCCGAACCCGACCGGATCACCGTGCTCTTCGACGCGGTGGGCTACAAGGAGCTCTCCCTGAAGCTCGTCGAGGAGCACGAGGGCCTCCTGGTGCACGCGCCGGGCGGGAGCGCGGGCGCCCCGCCGTCGTGACGGCGCCGCCCCTTGATCCGCCGGCGCACCGGTGGGATGGTCGGCCCAGGCGGGTGGTCCGCCCGGCACCGGGGGAGGCGTCCATGGTCGGAGCGAGGGTCGTGAGCACCACGTGCTGCGTGGTCGGCGGCGGGCCGGCGGGGCTGATGGCCGCGGTGCTGCTCGCCCGCCAGGGGGTCGACGTGGTCGTGCTCGAGAAGCATGCGGACTTCCTGCGCGACTTCCGCGGGGACACCATCCACCCGTCCACCACCGAGCTCATGGCGGAGCTCGGCTGGCTCGAGGACTTCCTCGCGCTCCCGCACACCCGCGTGGAACGGGCGACCGTGGGCCTGGGCGAGGAGACGGTCGTCGTCGGCCGTTTCGACCGGCTGCCCGTGCGCTGCCGGTTCATCGCGTTCATGCCCCAGTGGGACTTCCTGGACTTCCTCGCCGCCCGCGGGGCGGAGCTGCCGTCCTTCCACCTCCTGCGCTCCACGGCGGCCACCGGCGTCCTCGTCGAGGACGGGCGGTGTGTGGGGGTCACCGCCCACGACGACGACGGGACCCCGGTGCACGTGCGGGCCGAGCTGGTGCTGGCCGCCGACGGCCGCGACTCCGTCCTCCGGGAGGCGGCCGGTCTCGAGCCCGTGGCCCACCGCTCCCGGATGGACGTGCTGTGGTTCCGGGTGCCTCGCGTGCCCGGCCAGGAGTCGCCCCTGTTCAACGCCGGGGACGGTGCCGTGGTGGCGCTCAACCGGGGCGAGTACTGGCAGGCGGCCCTGATCATCCCCGCCGGCGGGCACGACGCCCTGCGGGACCAGGGGGTCGGGGCGCTGCGCGAGCGCGTCCGCCGGCTCGCCCCGGCGCTCGCCGAGGGCGTGGAGTCCCTCGGGAGCTGGGACCAGGTGCGGCTGCTCCGGGTCCGGGTGGACCGGCTGCGCCGCTGGTGGCGGCCGGGGCTGCTGTTCATCGGTGACGCCGCCCACGCGATGTCCCCGGCCGGCGGGGTGGGCATCAACCTCGCGATCCAGGACGCGGTCGCGGCCGCCAACATCCTCGGCCCCCGGCTGCTGGGCGACGGCGTCCGCGAGCGGGACCTCGCCAGGGTCCAGCGGCGCCGGTCGTGGCCGGCGCGGGTCACGCAGCTGTTCCAGCTCGTGCTGGCCCGCCGCCTCGTGCCCGCCCGCCCCGGCCGCACCGCCAAGCCGCCGCTGCCGGTCGCGGTGGTCCGGGCGCTGCCCTTCCTGCCGCACCTGACCGGCCGCTTCATCGGTCTCGGGCTCCGGCCCGAGCACGTCCGCTCCTGACCGTGCACCTGCCGGACGTCCCGCGGGGTCCCGGCCGACCACGCCGTTCCGTGGTCGGCCGGCGAACGCGCGGCGGTGCGTCCGTGGTCAGGCGGCGCGGTTCCGGGGGCTGAGCCGGTCCACGGCCGCGAGGAGGGACTCCAGGATGGCGTGCCGGGGTGCCGACTCGTCCGGCAGCAGGCCGATCGACGCGTTGTGGTACAGGCCGTCGCCCATCTGCTGCACGGCCGTGGCCACCACGGGGTCGCCCACGTCCGCGAGGATCAGCTCGTACCAGGCGATCCCGAGCTGCTTGAGGGCCGCCCTGGCGTTCTCGTCCCCGGACTGCACGAGCCGGGAGGCGACGACGAGCGCCCGGTCCAGCTCGCTGTCCTCGAACAGGGACGTGGTGAGGAAGTACCGCGCGGCCCCGTCGGGGGCCGCGGCCATGGCCTCGAGGTCGAGCCGCATCAGCTCCTCGAGGCGCTGCAGCGTCGCGTCCACCAGCGCCTGCCGGTGGGGGAAGTGGTAGAGCAGTCCTCCCTTGGACACCCCGGCGGCGGCGGCGACGGCGTCGAGGGTCGCGGAGCGCTCGCCCTCGTCGACGACGATCTGCTCGAAGGCGGCCAGGAGCTTGTCCCGGGCCACGGGTCGGCGCGGCATGTGAGGAAGACCTCCCTGGATCGGATGCGCCCCCCATTGTGTCAGCCCTCCCATAACTGTACCGTCTGGACGGTACAGTTATTTTTGCCGTCCGGCCCCGATCCGTTCTCCTGGAGGTGAACCATGACCGCTCTGCTGACGTCCCGCCCCACGGCCGGGGCCCGCGAGTGGGCCGCGCTCGCGGTCCTCATGCTGCCCGTCCTGCTCGTGTCCGTGGACAACACGGCGCTGAGCTTCGCGCTGCCCACCATCTCCCAGGCCCTGCACCCCACAGGGACGCAGCTGCTGTGGATCGTGGACGTCTACCCCCTGGTCCTGGCGGGCCTCCTGATCCCCATGGGCTCGCTCGGGGACCGGATCGGGCGACGCCGGCTGCTCCTGACCGGCGGCACGGGCTTCGCCGCCGTCTCCGCGGCGTCGGCGTTCGCGCCCTCCGCCGAGCTCCTGGTGGCCGGGCGTGCCGCCATGGGGTTCTTCGGGGCCATGCTCATGCCCGCGACCCTCTCGCTGCTGCGCAACATCTTCCCGGACCCCACCCGGCGCCGGATCGCGATCGCCGTGTGGGCGGGTGGCTTCAGCGGCGGCGCGGCACTGGGTCCGATCGTCGGCGGCCTCCTGCTCAACCACTTCTGGTGGGGCTCCGTGTTCCTCATGTCGGTGCCGGTGCTGATCCCGCTGCTCGTGCTCGGGCCGGTGCTGGTCCCGGAGTCGCGTGATCCCCGGCCCGGGCCGCTGGACGTGGCCTCCGTGCTGCTCGCGATGCTCGCCATGACGCCGGTGGTCTACGGCATCAAGGCGGCCACCGCCTCGGGGAGGCCGTTCGACGGCCTGCTCAGCGCGGCCCTCGGCGTGGTCTTCGGGATCCTCTTCGTGCGCCGGCAGGCCGTGCTGGAGCACCCTGTGCTGGACCTGCGCCTGTTCCACGAGCGGGGCTTCGCCGGCGGGGTGACCGTCAACGTGCTCGGCAACGTGGGCCTCTACGGGTTCCTGTTCATGCTCACCCAGTACCTGCAGCTCGTGGTCGGGCTCGATCCCATGAGCGCGGGGCTGACCATGGTCCCGGGCCTGGCCCTGACCGTGCTGGCCGGCTTCGCGGCCGTACGGGCGGTGCGGCGGTTCGCGCCGCGGACCGTGATCACGGCGGGTCTGCTCCTGACGGCGGGCGGCTTCCTGCTGGTGGCCCTCTCGAACCTCGCCGCGGACACGGGCGCCGTGGCCGTCCTCGGCGCGTTCTGCCTGGTGGGAGTGGGCATCGGGCTCGCCGAGACGCTGTCCAACGACCTCGTGCTCACGGCGGCGCCGCCGCACAGGGCCGGGGCGGCCTCGGCGATCTCGGAGACCGGCTACGAGCTCGGCGCGGTGCTGGGCACGGCGGTGCTCGGCGGGCTCCTGACGGCCTCCTACCAGCACCACCTCGACCTGCCGGCGGCGCTGGGCGGCGTTCCGGGCGCAGCGGCGCGCGAGACCCTCGGCGGCGCCGTGGAGATCGCGGACGGTGCCGGGACGCTGGGCCCCGCGGTGCGGCAGGCCGCGTTCGAGGCGTTCACCGCAGGGATGCACGGGGCGGCCCTGCTGATGGCCGCCGTCGTGGTCGTCGCCGCCGTCGTCGTGGCCCGGGTGCTGGGCCGTTCCGCGCCCCGTCCGGGCGCACCGACGTACGCTGAGGTCGCGGAGAACCGGCGGGGCCCCTCCGTGGATCGGGGCCCGGAGCGGGACACGGAGAAGGGGTGAGAGCCATGACGCCGCAGGAGCTCTTCGAGGACGCGGCCAGACGGCCCGCCCAGGTGGCGGAGCACGTGCTCGACGAGATCTCACCGGACGTGCTGAACACCATGCCCGGGGGGCACGCCAATTCCGTGGCGTGGCTCGTGTGGCACGCCGCCCGCCAGCAGGACGCCCAGGTCGCGGAGCTGGCCGGGACCGAGCAGGTGTGGACGGCCGAGGGGTGGGCGGCCCGGTTCGGCCTCGACCTCCCCGACGGGTCCATGGGGTTCGGTGACGGGCCGGAGGACGTCGCCCGGGTCCGGGTGGGGGCGCCGGAGCTGCTGCGGCACTACCTCGAGGCCGTCGTGGAGCGGACCGTGGGCTACGCCCGCGGGCTCTCGGACGCCCAGCTCGACGACGTCGTGGACCCCGCGTGGGACCCGCCGGTCACGCGGGGGGTGCGCCTGGTCAGCACGGTGGACGACGCCGCGCAGCACCTCGGCCAGGCCGCCTACGTCCGGGGCCTGCTCGAGGACGGGTGGTCCGGGCCCTACTGACTGCCCACGAGGGCGACCAGGTCTGCCCCATCGGGCGGTGTCCCGTCCCTCGCCGCCGCGGCGCCCGGATCCTAGGTTGGGAGCGCCAGCCACCAGCAGCCGCGGCCCCGGACCGGACGTCGCGGCACCACCGGAGTGGGGACGTCATGTCTCGCAGCCTCGACCGCATCGGCAGGTCCGACCGTCGCCGTCGCGTCCTCCGGCTCCTCGCCGGCCTGGCCTGGACGGTTCTCCTGCTCGTCGCCGCCGCGGCCGGACCGAGCGGTGCACCCACGGCCTCCGCCGTCGGCGGTCCGGGCGTGAGCGCTGCCGGAACCGGCGGACCGAGCGCGATCCCTTCCGCGACCGGTGACCCGAGCGCGAGTCCTGCCGGGACCGGCGGACCGGAGGAGGACCGGTCCCGGCTCGGCTGGAGCCTCTTCCACGCCGCCGCGGAGCAGTGGCAGTTCGGGTTCGCCCTCCGGCAGGTGGGCTCGCCGTGGCAGCACGACTTCCCCCTGGTGTCCAAGCTCCGGCCGCGGGCCGAGGCGCCGCGGTACCAGGGCACGCTGCCCCTCAACACCATCGTCGCCCCGGCCACGCCCACGGACGTGCACCCGGCCGGTGCCTACGGCTGGCGGGTGGCCCCCGACATCGGCGTCGAGGAGCTGCACAACGGGGCCGACATCGGGGCCCCGAGCGGGACGCCCGTGCTCTCCGCGCTCGACGGTGTGGTCAGGGCCGTGTTCTGGGACGTGTGGGGCGGCAACCGTGTGGAGGTCTCCCACGTCGGCGACATGGTGACGACCTACAACCATCTCGAGGACGTGCAGGTGAGGACCGGGGACAGGCTCCGGGCGTCGCAGCAGCTGGGAACGGTGGGAGCGACGGGGGCGCGCGTGACCGGCCCGCACCTGCACTTCGAGACGTGGGTCGACAGCAAGGCCGTGGACCCGCAGTCCTTCGACTGGATGGACGGGGACCGCATCATCCCGGCGCCCCGAGGTCCGGGGCAGGAGCCGCCGCAGATCCCGCGGGGCGGCAAGGGCGACAAGTCCACGGTCGACGCCGCCCAGAGCTGCCCGTACGAGCGGTCCGACCCCAGCAGGTGCCGGCCGCCCGAGTCCGGCCCGCCGACCGCTCCCAGTGCCTGGCCGCCGTTCGAGCAGTGCACGGACCTGCTGTACGGGCGGTACAACTGTGTGCCGCTGGAGGACCCGGTGGGTCCGGAGGACTGCCCGGCGGCGGTGGGCGGGCGGGTGGACTGTCCTCCGGTGGTGTGGCCGGAGCTGCTGGACCCGTCGGTGTGCACGGAGCTGCCGTACGGGCGGTACAACTGTGTGCCGCTGGAGGACCCGGCGGGCCAGGAGGACTGCCCGTCCGCGGTGGCCGGTGGGCGGGTGGACTGTCCTCCGGTGGTGTGGCCGGAGCTGCTGGACCCGTCGGTGTGCACGGAGCTGCTGTACGGACGGTACAACTGCGTGCCGCTGGAGGACCCGGCCGGGCAGGAGGACTGTCCGGCGGCGGTGGGCGGGCGCGTGGACTGCCTGCCGGTGGTGTGGCCGGAGCTGCTGGACCCGTCGGTGTGCACGGAGCTGCTGTACGGGCGGTACAACTGTCTGCCGCTGGAGGACCCGGCCGGGCAGGAGGACTGTCCGGCGGCCGTGGGCGGGCGCGTCGACTGTCCTCCGGTGGTGTGGCCGGAGCTGCTGGACCCGTCGGTGTGCACGGACCTGCTCCACGGGCGGTACAACTGCGTGCCGCTGGAGGACCCGGCCGGGCAGGAGGACTGCCCGGCGGCGGTGGGGGGACGCCTCGACTGCCCTCCCGAGGTACAGGTCCCGGACGAGACGCTGCCCACTGTCCCCGCCGGGGAGGACGGGGTAACGAGCCCGGGGCCGGACGTCCTCGTGCCCGACGTCCGTGAGCCCGACATCGCCCTCCCGGAGGTGCCCTTCCCGAACCGGGACCTGGGGCTGCGCCGGGTGGAGCGGCCCGCTCCCGGGGGCCCCGCGAGGCGTCCGGGGCCACATCGGGCGGCTGTCGGGCCGGGCCGGCAGGAGCCCCGGAACCCTCCAAGGAAGTTGAAAAAACATTGAAACGCCGACGTGCAAGGTGCCCATGAGGGGACGGGCGAACCCTCGGTGGCCCGCGGGCGTTCGCCTAGGCTGACCACATCGGCTCCCGGGAGCGGGAGCTGCCGGTCCACACTTCTGCTGATCTTCCGTCGCTCGCGCGACATCCTGGGGGAAACATCGTCATGCCCCGCGACACCTCACGTCCCGAGCCCGGGCTGCGCCACCGGGCGACCTCTCCGGTGACCGCGCTCGCGGCCTTCTCGGCCCTCGTGGCCGTCAGCGTCGCCGTCAGCACGGGGATCGACCCCGCGGCGGACACCGCTGCCCGGGGCGGACAGGGCTCGGCGTTCGGCGACGCGGCCGCGGCGGCGCAGCGCCAGGTTCCCGGCTGGAGCCTCCTGGCGGCCGGACGGGAGCAGCCGCGGCACCCGGCGGGACCGATGCAGGACGACCACAGCGTGTCGCCCGTCCGCGACGGCGCGGCCGGCGACGGCTCCTGGCGCGAGGGTGCGGGTCGCGGCGAGGGCGGGAAGAACGCGGCGTCCACGGCGCGTCCGGGACGGAAGGCACCCCGGCTCTACCACGGTGAGCTGCCCATCAACACGATCATCGCGCCGGCCAGCCCCGGCGCCGTCCTGCCCGGCGGGACATTCGGATGGCGGATCGCCCCGGACCGCGGAGGTCGCGAGTTCCACAACGGCACGGACATCTCCGCCGCCGCCGGGGTGCCCGTCGTCGCGGCTCTCGACGGCCGGGTGACGGCCGTGTTCTGGGACGTGTGGGGAGGCAACCGGGTGGAGGTCTCCCACGACAACGGCATGCGGACCACCTACAGTCACCTCGAGGACGTGCGCGTGGAGGTCGGGGACCGGCTCGCGGCGTCCGAGCGGCTCGGGACGGTCGGCGCCACGGGCGTGCGCGTCACCGGGCCCCACCTGCACTTCGAGACCTGGGTCGACGGTGAGGCCGTCGACCCCCAGTCCTTCGACTGGATCGACGGGATGCAGGTCATTCCGGCGTCCCGGGCCAAGTACTCCCTCGAGGTGCCCGAGCACACCGAGGACGACGTCGTGGCGCCGAGCGACCCCGCGAAGGAGAAAGCGGCCCCGAAGGAAGCGGCGAAGCAGGAAGCTGCCGAGAGGGAAGCTGCGAAGAAGGAAGCTGCCAAGAGGGAAGCGGCGAAGAAGGAAGCGGCGAAGAAGGAAGCTGCCGAGAAGGAAGCTGCCAAGAAGGAAGCTGGCAAGAAGGAAGCGGCGAAGAAGGAAGCGGCCGAGAAGGAAGCGGCGACACCGGCTCCGTCCCCGGACGAGCCTGCCGCACAGCCGGCGACTCCGGAGAGAACGGCGCCCGAGAAGGTCCCGGCGGCACCGGCCGGGCCGGGCGGCCCTGTGGCCCCTGTGCCTCCCGCACAGCCCGCGGTCCCGGCCGCCCCGGCGCCTCCGGCGGAGCCCGTCGTCCCGGCGGTTCCGGCGGAGCCCGTGCCTCCGGTCGTTCCGGTGGAGCCCGCGCCTCCGGCGGTTCCGGTGGAGCCCGCGCCTCCGGCGGTTCCGGTGGAGCCCGTGCCTCCGGTCGTTCCGGTGGAGCCCGCGCCCCCGGCGGTTCCGGTCGAGCCGGTGGTCCCGCCCGTGCCCGAACCGGGCGTCGCCCCCGTGGTCGTGCCGGACGCGGTGCGGGACACCGACGGTGACGGGACCCTCGACGTCGAGGATCCCGACCTCGACGGGGACGGGATCCCCGACGAGCTGGACGACGACCTCGACGGGGACGGCATCCCCAACGGCATGGACCCCGACATGGACGGGGACGGCCTGCGCAACGAGGTCGATCCGGACCTCGACGGCGACGGTCTTCCCAACGCGCTGGACGCCCAGCCCGCGCATCCCGCGCCGAAGGGCGCCCCGGCCGCGGAGGCTGCTGCGGCCCCCGAACCGGATCCGGGCGCCGCGACGACGCCGGGCGCCGCTGCCGGGGAGACCGCCGCGACCGCCCCCGCCGTCTGAGGCCGGACGCTCCGGCCCGGGTGGGCACGGTCCGGGTCCGACCGGAGACTCCGTCCCGGCCGGTGCGCGGCTGTCAGGGCACGATGCCGCGCTCGGTCCACTCGGTGGGCAGGTGGCCGCCGGATCCCAGGAGCAGGAGCTGCGCGGAGGGGAGGCGGTCGGCCAGCCGGTGCGCGTGCGTGACGGGCACGACGTCGTCGTCCTCGGCGTGCACCACCACGATGTCGAGGTCCGCGAGCGTGCGGCCCGCGGTGGCGGGCAGCGTGAAGCCGAGGTAGTTCCAGTCCGGGTCGTCCTGGTCCCAGCACGGCGAGGCCACGGTCACCACGCGCTGCAGGAGCGTGGGGATTCGGTGGCACAGGAAGCGCAGGGCCTCCGACCCGCCCAGGGAGTGGCCGACGATCATCCAGGGCTCGTCGGGGATCTCCCGGATGGCCCGGGCGATGGCGTCCTGCCACTGGTCGGGGTCGGGGTCCTCCGGGTCGGGCAGTGCCGGTGCCACGAGGTCCGCGTCGGGCCACCTGCGTCGAACGGCCTGGAGCACCGGATTCTCCTCGGGACCGGGCTGGGGCCCGGCGCCGTGCAGGAACAGGATGCGCTGGACCATGGGGAACCTCGGGGACGCTGGAGGAGCGGCAGGCGCCGCCCTTCCAGCGTCCCCGCCGCCGCGAGGAGGTGTCAAGAGGCGCGGGCGGCTCCGGCCGCGGGTCCGGCGGGGCCCCGCCCGCTGCCGGCGCCGCGACGCGCCCCGGCCCGCGCCTGTGCGCGGCGGGCCGCGACCGACACAATGGGTCCATGACCGACACCGCTCACGCCGCAACGCCCGGACCCCGCACGAGCCGTGCGTACTGGACCGTGGTGCCGGGCCGGGGCGAGCTGCGCACCGCGCCGCTGCCCGCGCCGGGCCCGGACCAGGTGCTGGTCCGGGCGCTGTGCTCGGGGATCAGCCGGGGCACCGAGTCGCTCGTCCACCGGGGCCTGGTGCCGGCGCGGGTGCACGAGCGGATGCGCGCCCCCTTCCAGGAGGGGGCCTTCCCCGGGCCGGTGAAGTACGGCTACCTCTCCGTCGGCGTCGTGGAGGAGGGGCCGGAACCGCTCGTGGGCCGGCGGGTGTTCAGCCTGCACCCGCACCAGGACCGCTACGTCCTGCCCGCTTCCGCCGTCACCCCCGTGCCGGACGACGTGCCCTCCGAGCGCGCCGTGCTCGCCGGCGCCGTCGAGACCGCCGTCAACGCGCTGTGGGAGGCCGGCCCCCGCTTCGGGGACCGGGTGGCCGTGGTCGGCGCGGGGATGATCGGCGCGTGCACGGCCGCGCTGCTGGCCCGCTTCCCCCTCGGCCGGCTCCAGCTCGTCGATCCCCAGCCGTCGCGGGCCGCGCTCGCCCGGCGGCTCGGCGTGGAGCACATGGCACCGGAGGACGCGGCGGGGGAGTGCGACGTCGTCGTCCACGCGTCCTCCACGGCGGCCGGGCTGGCGCGGGGTCTCGAGCTGCTGGGCGACGAGGGCGAGCTGATCGAGATGTCCTGGTACGGCGACGAGGACCCCGCGGTCCCGCTCGGGGCGGACTTCCACGCCCGCCGGCTGCAGATCCGCGCGAGCCAGGTCGGGGCCGTGGCCGCCGCCCGCCGCGCACGCCGCACCACCGCGGACCGGCTCGCCACGGCCCTGGACGCCCTTCGCGACCCCCGCTTCGACGCCCTGCTCTCCGGCTCCTCGCGCTTCGAGCAGCTCCCGGAGACCATGGACCGGCTCGCCGGAGGGTCCTCCGACGTGCTGTGCCACGTGGTGGCCTACGGCCCGACGACCTGACCCCGACGACCCGACCCCGACATCCCAGGAGACCCGTGTTCACCCTGACCGTCCGAGACCACATCATGATCGCGCACAGCCTGCCCGACCCCTTCTTCGGCCCGGCACAGCAGCTGCACGGGGCCACCTACGCGGTGGAGACCACGTGGGCGCGGCCGGTGCTGGACGAGCACGGCGTGGTCATGGACATCGGCGTGGCCTCCCAGCTGCTCTCCGGGGTCCTCGACGGGCTGCGCTACCGCAATCTCGACGAGCACCCCGACTTCACGGGCCGCCTGACCACCACCGAGGTCCTCGCCCAGCACATCGCGGAGCGGCTCGCGGCGGGGGCTGCGGGCATCGTGGGGCTCGACCGCCTCACGGTCACCCTGCGGGAGAACCCGGACGCGTGGGCCTCCTACACGCTCGAGCTGCCCGTGCTCAACGAGCGCGGCGGCCCGGCGCCCGTCCCGTGAGCGTCCCGGTTCCGGCGGTCGACGTCGTGATGCCCGACGACGCGCGTCCGACCGGTGGCTCCCTGTACGACCAGCGTCTCGTGGCCGCGCTGCACGGACTCGGCCACCGCGCCCGCACCGTCCCGGTCGCGGGGAGCTGGCCCCGTCCCGACGCGGCGGACCGTGCCGGGCTGCGGGCGGCGCTGGGCGGGCCGGTGCCGGGGCGGACGGTGCTGCTGGACGGCCTCGTCGGCTGCGCTGCCCCGGACGTGGTGGAGGACGCCGTGCGGGCCGGGATTCCCGTCCACGTCCTGGTCCACCTCCCGCTGCCGGCCGAGACCGGACTGGACGCGGCCGAGGCGGAGGCCTTGGCGGAGCTCGAGGCCGCCGCGCTGGCGGTCGCGTCCGGTGTGCTCGTGACCAGCGACTGGGCCGCCCGGGACCTGCGGCGGCGCTACGGCCTGGACGACGTGTCCGTGGCGGTGCCCGGCACGCACCCCGCGCCCCTGGCCCACGGGTCGTCCCCGCCCCGGCTGTCCTGCGTGGGCTCGCTGACCCCGCTGAAGAACCAGCTCCTCCTGCTGGAGGCTCTCGCCCCGCTGGTCCACCTCGACTGGACCCTGGACCTCGTGGGGGCGCCCGGTCCGCCCGGCTACGTCGGGACGCTGCAGGAGGCGATCGACGCGTTCCCCGCACCGGGTCGCGTCCGCCGCACCGGCCCGCGCACGGGCGCCGACCTGGCGGAGCAGTGGGCGGCCACCGACCTGCTCGTGCTGCCCTCGGCCGCCGAGACCTACGGCATGGTGGTCACCGAGGCACTCGCCCACGGCGTGCCGGCCCTGGTCGCCGCGGGCACCGGCGCGGTCGAGGCCTTCGAGGGCGTCCCCGAGGGCTCCGTCCCGGCCACGGAGCCGGCCGGCGCCGTCCTGGACACCGCGGACCCCACCGCCTGGACCGGGGCGCTGCACGACTGGCTGACCGATCCGGCCGTTCGCGCCCGGTGGACCGCCGCCGCCCGGGCCCGCCGTGAGAGCCTGCGCACCTGGGACGACACCGCCCGCGACGTCCTCGCGGCTCTCGGCCCCGCCCCCGCCCCCGCCCTCGGCGCCCCGACCGCCGTCGCGCCGACCGTCAGCGCCCCGACCGCCGACCCGTGCACCCATCCGATCCCGGACGACAGGAGACCGTCACCATGACCCACCCCGCACCCGACCGGCCCGTGGCCGGTGACTGGCTGGCGCTGCGCGCGCCCGCCGACGCCGAGGCCCGGGAGGACACCCTCCCCCTGATCGAGCGTCTCGTCCGCCACTGGGCGCAGCTCTCCCCGGGCGTCGGCGAGGACGACCCCGTCGTCGTCGTGGACCTGGGCGCCGGGACGGGGGCGAACCGCGAGTGGCTCGCCGCGCACCTGCCCGGTCCGCAGCGCTGGATCCTGCTCGACCACGACCGCGACCTGCTCGAGCAGGCCGTGGCCTCCGCCCGGGAGGACGCGGCGGACGTGGTGCCGGTGCTCGCCGGGGTCGAGCAGCTGGGCCGAGTGCTGGAGGAGCACCCGGCACGCCGCCGCCTGGTCACGTGCTCCGCGCTGCTCGACCTCCTGAGCCGGGAGCAGGTGCAGGAGCTCGCCCGCGTGCTCGCCCGGAACGGCGTTCCGGCGCTGTTCGCCCTCACGGTCGACGGAGAGGTGCACCTCGATCCGCCGCACCACCTGGACGCCCCCGTGCTCGGCGCCTTCGAGGACCACCAGCACCGCGAGGAGCTGGCGGGCACGGACGCCGTCCGGCTCGCCGACGCTGCGCTGCGGGAGGAGGGGATGGACGTCGAAGTGGTGCCCACCCCCTGGTGGGTGAACGACCAGCCGTGGTCCCAGCCGCTGCTGCGGCGGTTCCTCGCCGACCGGGCGGACGCCGCGGTCGAGCACCGTCCCGATCTCACGGCGGAGGCCCACGCCTGGCTGCGCACCCGCCTGGTGGACTGCGCCCGGCACAAGCTCCGTGCCACGGTGGGGCACGCGGACGTGCTCGGCCTGCCGCGGGTCAGCTGAGCCGCCGGCCCGTCCGTTCCAGCCACACGACGTCGCGCCCGAAGGAGACGAGCAGGAGCAGCAGGGCGACGGCCGTGGCGGCCACGGCCAGCGGCAGCGGGATGAGGGGGACCAGGGCGCCGAGCAGCACCCCGCCCTGGATCCCGGCCGTGGTGCGACGGTACCCGCTGTGGGGCAGCGGCCGCCGCCACGTCGGCCGCTGCCGGAGGGCGAGCAGGAACAGGTAGCGCATCAGGCCGATCAGCAGGACCCACCACGCGCCCGGCAGGCCCAGGCGCACGGCCACGGCCACGGAGAGGATCAGCAGCAGGGCCGCGTCCACCTCCTGGTCGAACCGCGCCCCCGCCTGCGTGGCCGTGCCGGTGCGGCGGGCCACCCGCCCGTCGATCCCGTCCAGGACCCAGGCGGGCAGCGCGACGGCGAACACGGCCCAGCACCACGCGTCGGCGGGCCGGTCGGCGATCCGCTCGAGCACGGGGGCCAGTCCCACGGGCAGCAGCGCTGCGCTCACCGCGACCAGCACGGAGCGCGCCACCGTGATCCGGTCGGCGGGCCCGTACGGTTCGTCCAGCCGGCGCACGGTGCTGCGCACCACGGCCCCCAGCACCGTGACGGCCAGCAGCACGGAGACCACCAGCGCGGGGGCCGAGACCTCAGCCGCGAGGCCGACCAGGGCGAGGGCGGCGCCCAGCGCCAGGAACGCCAGCGCACCGTCGCCGCGCGCGGAGGGGAGCGGGCGGGGTGGCCTGGTCGGTGGCATGCGTCCGCCTTCCGGGTCGGGGCCTTCATCCTGGGCAGGGCCGGGCCGCCCCGTCAATCCGCGTCCTGCCGGCGTGGCTAGACTGCGCCCATGCCTGCCGACACCCCGCCCGTGCGCCGACACCGCACGCGCCGCGTGGTGGTGCCGCTGGCACAGGCGCTCGCCGGTCTCGTGCTCCTGGTGGCCCTCTTCCAAGCCCTGGGCACGGAGGCCGCCGTCAGTGCGGTGGGGATCCTCGGCCCGGGGACCGTTGCTCTCGCGCTGGCCGCCGGCCTCGTGGGCACCGCGGCCCAGGCTCAGCGGTGGCGTCTGGTGGCCCGCGGCCGCGGCGCGCGGATCGGGTTCCGGGAAGCCCTCGCCGAGTGCTGGGCGGCCGGACTCGTCAACCTGCTGCTGCCCGGGGGCGTCGCCGGGGACGCCGTCCGGGTGCTCCGCCGCCGGCGCCGGGGGGACACCTGGCCGGGGGCCGGCGGGTCCGTGGTGGGAGAACGGCTGGCCGGAACGTCGGTGCTCCTGGCCGCCGGGACCGTGCCGGCGCTGGCCGTCGGCCCGTGGCTCGCCGTGGTGCTGGGACTCGGGGCGCTGGTGGTCGGGGCGGTGGCCTGGCGCTCGACCCGGGCGTCCCCCGCGGGCGACCGCGCGGCGGTGTGGTTCCTGTCCGTGCTGGTCTGGGCGAGCTACCAGGGCCTGTTCCTCCTGGCGGCGGTCCGCACCGCCCCGCACGAACCCCTCGGCGGCCTGTGGGGCACCACGGTCCTGGGCCTGGCCGGCATGTCCCTGCCCGTCGGCGTGGGCGGCTGGGGGCCGCGTGAGGGCATCACCACCCTGGCGGCGGTGGCGCACGGGATTCCCGCGCAGACGGGCTTCGCCATCTCCCTCGGCTACGGTCTGCTCGCCCTGGCCTCCACACTCCCCGGCGTGCTCGTGCTGGCCTGCTGGCTCCGGCCGGTCCGTGACGGGGCAAGGACGTAGGACGGCCGGCCCGGCGTCACACCCAGGGAAATGCATGGAATGTGACGTCCCGGCGGGTCGGCCGACCGTAGGATCCGGTGCATGCGATCTCCCGCCGTGCCGGTGGACGGCGACCCGGACGCGGACAGCATCCGGTCGGCCGTCGGGCTGACGCTGGCCGGATGGGGGGTCGGTCTGCTGGTGACCGCCCTCGTCCTGTGGAGCCCCTACGTGCTCTTCGGCTACCGCAATCCCTTGATGCACGTGGTCCTGGACTCCGTGGACGCCTGCGTGGCCCTGCTGGCGGCCTACCTCCTGCACGGACGGTTCCTGCGGCGCGGCCGGGTCCAGGACCTGCTGCTGGCACAGGGGCTGGTGCTCCTGGCGGTGGCCGGTCTCGGTCTGACGGCCCTCGCGGAGTGGCTCTCCCACGGGCAGCACGGCACCCTGGACGTCTGGCTCCCCCTGGTCCTCCGGGTCGCCGGTGCCGTTCTCATCACGGCGGCCGCGGTGGTGCGGCCCGGTCGCCGGACCGTACGGGTGGGGTGGCCGTGGACGGTCGTGGTGCCCGCGGCGGTCGTCGTGACGGCGTCCGCGGCCCTGTGGACGTGGCGGGACCGGCTGCCCTCGGCCCTGTGGACGCCGGAGGCGTCCGTGCCGGCCGTGCAGGGACTGCTCACCGGCCACCCTGTGCTGGTGACGGCGCAGGCCGGAACGGCGCTGTGCTTCGCCGTCGCCTCGCTCCTCTTCTCGGCGCAGGCGGCGCGGCGGCCCGACCCCCTCCTGCACTGGCTCGGGCCGGCCTGTGCCCTGGCGGCCTTCGCCCGCGTCAACTACGCGCTGTTCCCGTCCCTGTACACCGACTGGCTCTACGCCGGCGACGTGCTGCGCACGGGGTTCTACCTGCTCCTGCTGGTCGGGGCGCTCCGCGAGATCGAGCAGTACTGGAACGCGTACTCCCGGGCGGCGGTGCTGGAGGACCGGCGCCGGCTGGCGCGGGAACTGCACGACGGCGTGGTCCAGGAGCTCTCGCTCATCCGGATGGCCGGGCACGGGCTGCCCCCGGGGGCCCCGGCCCGGGAACGCATCCTCGGCGCGTGCGACCGGGCGCTGGACGAGGCCCGGGCCGCCGTCCACGCGCTCGGCCACGGCGGTGACGAGACGCTCGGCCTTCTCCTGCACCGCGCCGCCCGGGAGATGGCCCAGCGGCACGGCGTGCGGCTCGAGGTCGTGGTCGACGAGGCTGTCGACGCCGACCCGGAGCAGCGCCACGCGCTCGTGCGCATCGCCCGCGAGGCGGTGACCAACGCGGTGCGCCACGGCCGTGCCGAGCGGCTGTGCCTGCGGCTGGCCCGGGACGGCGACCACAGCAGCCTGGTCGTCGAGGACGACGGAACCGGATTCGACGTCGGACGCGCCACCGGGACGGGCGCCGGGTACGGTCTGATCAGCATGCGGGAACGGGCGCGGTCGCTGCCCGGAGCGCTGGAGGTGCGCTCGGAACCGGGCGTGGGGAGCGAGGTGACGGTCACGTGGTAGACGACGAGGCGGTGGACGGCGGCGCCGGGGAGCGGATCCGGGTCGTGGTCGCCGACGACCACGCACATCTGCGGGCGGCGGTCCGCGAGGCGCTGGAGGCCGACGGCTGCGAGGTGTGCGCCGAGGGCGCGAACGCCGACGACGCCGTGCGACTGGCCGGTGAGCACCGCCCGGACGTGGCGCTGCTCGACATCCACATGCCCGGCAACGGGATCCGGGCCGCCGAGCAGATCAGCCGCAGCCTCCCGCAGACCGCGGTGGTGATGCTCACCCGGTCCGGTGATGACGAGGACCTCTTCGACGCCCTGCGGGCGGGCGCGGCCGGGTACCTGCTCAAGGGCGCCGATCCGGCGACCCTGCCGGGGGCACTGCGCGGCGTCCTGGCGGGGGAGGCGGCAATGACCCCCGCGCTCGTCACCCGTGTCCTGCAGGAGTTCCGGGCACCGGGCCGCCAGTTCTTCCGGCGGGGGTCGCGGGCGGCGGCCAAGCTCAGCCCGCGCGAGTGGGAGGTCATGGAGCTGCTCGCCGAGGGACGGTCCACCGAGGAGGTGGCGACCAAGCTCTTCGTCTCGCCGACCACGGTGCGCGTCCACGTCTCGGCGGTGCTGCGCAAGCTGCGGGTCAAGGACCGGGAGAGCGCCTTCCGCGTGCTCAAGGGCGAGTAGGACCCGCCCCGGTCCGGGCCAGCTCCACCAGCGCGGCACCGAGGGCCGCAGCCTGGGCCAAGGTGCACTCCGTGCCCCCGACCAGCACGTACGGGCCGTCCACGGCGCCCGTGCCCGGGTCGACCGACATGCCCAGGCGCGCCACGACGCCGGGGGCCACCGTCAACGGTTCGCCCACGTGCACCCAGTCCTCCTCACCGAGGTGGACGCCGTGGCCGGTCACGCACCAGGGCGGGCAGAGGCGGCGGGTGCCGTGCCCGGGGTGCTGCCGGTGGCGCTCGGTGCCGGTCACGAGCCCTCCTCTCGGGCGGCGGGGACGTCCTGCGGCGTCGCCGCCGGACGGACGAGGAGGGCCCCGAGCCTCGTCGGCCCGGAACCCTCCTCGGTCGGTGTGGCGCCGGTCGTCAGACGACCGGGGTGATGGCCAGTTCCCCGATCAGGTTCCCCCCGACGAACAGGAAGAGGCCGGAGTCCAGCACTTCCGTCTCGCCCACGACCAGGTTGATGGCCGTCCATCCGGTGGCGCAGGAGCCGACGGCAGGGCCGTCCCGCTCTTCCTCGACAACGGGATCGCCGCCGTCGTACCCGCTGAGGACGAAACCGGTGATCTGGTTGCGCTCGCGGGCGATCGCGCTGACCACTCCGCTCGTGGTGGTGGTGGTCGTGCTGGCGCGGGCCTGCGTCTGGGGGCCCGCGTCCCGGTCACAGGTCCAGGTCGCCTCCGTCGCGGACACGGTCTGCGCCTTGAAGTTCACCGCGGCGGCGTTGTCCTGGAGCTGCTTGTTGTTCCACCCCGCGGCCAGCTGCACGTCGCCCTTGCCGACGAAGCCGTTGCCCGTTGCCGCGTCGAACGTGACCGCGGCCGAGGCGGGTGCCGCCACCGCCAGTGACGCTGCGAAGGCGGTCGCCGTGATGGTTGCCAGAATGCCCTTGTTCATGATGTTCCCCCGTAAGTTCTGCCCCAGTGACGGAGCCCCTCCCCGCGGACCCTCAGGCACCGCGGGGAGGAGGCCGCTGGACGGCTGCTTCTCCGATCCGCAGGGACGCCGGCGCCTGCGCCGACACGTCCACCCGAGGTGGCCCCTGCGGTGCGACGAGCCCCCCGGCCCGCCGCGTACTTCGAGGCTATGACCGGGGCAGACCCCGCAGTAGACGGTGCGGCGTTCAAACGCCTGAACACCGGCTCCTGGGGCGTTCAAACACCTGAACGCCCCAGCAGGAGGAAGCTGGGACGACTCTTCGCGCCCGGCCACAGGCATCACAGCGCTGACGCAGGTCGCACAGCGCAGTCGCAGGTCGCACAGCGCAGTCGCAGGTCGCACAGCGCCGGGAAGCGCAGGGGTGATTGTGCTGGTCCGCGGGTCGGCCCACACTGTCCCCACGAGCGGGGGGTGCGACGTGCCGGCGGGAAGCGGCGGCACGCGATCCGGAGCCCTGTGCGCAGCGATCGATCACTCCAGGAGGAACCCATGCGCCGTCTTCTGAAACTCCTCGTGCACGCCGTCGTCGCCGGCCTCGTGATCTCGCTGGCCGTGGTGTGGTCCGGGCCCGCGGTGGCCCGGACGGTGCCGGAGACGCTGGCCGACCGGCGACCCGCGCAGACCGGGCCCGTGACGACGGAGTTCGGGATCGACCATCTCGGGGTCATCTGGAAGACCCCTGCGGGTCACGAGCACGCGGACGAGCGGGGACGGACCGAACCCCACGGTGCGGTGCGACTGCTCGGGGACGACGGGTGGGGGCCGTGGATCGACCTGATCGAGGACGGCATCCAGGCCGAGGGCCAGTGGGCGAGCGGGCTGGTGCCCGGCAACGGCGCCAAGGGATACCAGGTCCGGGGCATCCCTGCGGACGCGGTGGACCCCCAGGTGGTGCACATCAACACCACGGACGGTCCGCCCATGGTGGTGGGCCGGGAGGGCGGCGGGGCCGCCCAGGCCCTCACCAGCAGCCAGTGCCGGTCACGTGCCGACTGGGGGGCCGACGAGGCCCTGCGCCACGACGCCTCCGGCAACGAGGTGTGGGCACCGCAGTTCCACGACGCCCAGGTGGCGACCGTCCACCACACCGCCACCACCAACAACGACCCCGACCCGGCCGGAACCGTCCGCGCCATCTACCGGTACCACGCGGTCGACCAGGGCTGGGGCGACATCGGCTACCAGTACCTCATCGACGAGCAGGGCATCGTCTACGAGGGCCGGTGGTCGGGCACCGCCAGCACGTCGTGCGGCACCGCGAGCGGTGACGGCAGGGAATTCGGCCATGAGTCCGACGTCGACAAGGACATCGACAACGACAGCGTCTTCGACGAGATGGTCACCGGAGCCCACACGGGCGGCTGGAACTCCGGGAACCTGGGCGTCGCCCTGCTCGGGGAGTTCACCACCCACCGCAGGTTCGGCGCGGAGCCCAAGGCTGCGGCCGTGTCCACGCTCGAGCAACTGCTGGCCGAACTGGCGGGGCGCCACGGGCTCGACCCCCTGGCCGAGGTCGTCTACGTGAACCCGGTCAACGGTGAGAAGAGGACGGTCCCGACCATCGGCGGGCACCGCGACTACCAGGCCACCGAGTGCCCCGGGGCACGCCTCTACGCCCTGCTGCCCTCCATCCGCCTCCACGTCGCCGACCTGTTGGCGTCCTCGACGGACGGCGGGACGACGCCCGACGGCGGTTCCCTGCGGGTCGCGGACCTCGACGGCGCCGCGGCGGCGGTCGCGAGGAACCAGTGGCAGGCGACGGTCACGACCACCGCTGTCGACGACGCGGGGCTGGCCGTGGCGGGCGCCGCGGTCGAGGGCACGTGGACCACGACCGGTACCGCTGTCTCGTGCACGACCGGGGCGGACGGCAGCTGCGCGGTCCAGAGCCCGCGGCTGTCCAAGGGCACCGCCTCGGCGGCGTTCCGGGTCGACGCCCTGCGGTTCGACGGGCTGGCCTACGACGCCGCCGGCAACGACGATCCCGACGGCGACTCCGACGGCACCACGATCACCGTGGCACACCCCGGCTGACGACGAGGCCCGGCGGGCGGCAGCGGCGGGAGTCCGGTGCCTCCGTGGCCTGCCGCCACGGCATCTGAAGCAGGGGTTCGGCGCCCGCCGCCTCGACCGCCCGCACGGGACCATCTCGGGGATCCGGTCCGCCGAGGCCCACCGGGGGCCTGGCTGACCGGTGCGCTCGCTGTCGGAGAACCGTCGGCGAGGACGTAGTCGAGGCCTCGCCCTCACGAGCGTTCCGGCGGTGCCCCTGGTTCCTCGACGTCAACGCACGCGCGGCCGGACCAGTGCCTGTCCGGCGAGCCGGGGGAAGACGGAGACCGCGCGAGCGGTGGTCCCACGCGCTTCCGGCGCAGACCCGGCCC
Organism: Kocuria rhizosphaerae; assembly: GCF_044462265.1. Classification (NCBI taxonomy): domain Bacteria; kingdom Bacillati; phylum Actinomycetota; class Actinomycetes; order Micrococcales; family Micrococcaceae; genus Kocuria; species Kocuria rhizosphaerae. The sequence continues at coordinate 5,579 of NZ_JBISWL010000119.1, read as the reverse complement.
TCCCCGCAGGGGGCGTGCGGGTCTGGCTCGACGTCCGACGGTCGGCCGTCTCGAGCGCGCAGGCCTCCGCCTCCGAGGACGGGCGGTCGTCACAGACATGAAATGTCCCTTTCATCATTGACAGCCTGTGATGCGCATCATATTTTTGTGGAACGAAAGAACTCTTTCACATCCCGAAATTATGCTCATGCTAGGTGCACGGAAGGGACCCAGCCATGACTCTCCTCAACAACGACCTCGAGGACGCCGCTCTCGCCGTCCGGGCCGCGGACCCGTCGCTCCACAACGAGGACCTGGCGCCCCTGCCGGCCTCGCGGCGGACCTGGGGCTGGTTCGCGATCTTCAACGTCTGGTCCAACGACATCCAGAGCCTGGCCGGCTACACGCTCGCGGCGAGCCTGTTCATCACGGCCGGCATCAACGGGTGGTTCGTCTTCGCCGCGATCCTCCTGGCCGGGTTCGTCGTCAAGGTGCTCGTGGACCTCAGCGGCCGGCCCAGCGTGAAGTACGGCTTCCCCTACCCGGTGCTGGCCCGGGCCTCGATGGGTGTGCGCGGGGCGCAGTTCCCCGCGATCGTCCGCGCCGTCGTGGCGATCTTCTGGTACGGGGCGCAGACGTACTTCGCCTCCACGGCCATCGCCCTGGCCCTCAACGCCGTCCTGGGTTCCCCCGGCGGCCCGCAGTTCCTGGGGATGGACGGGATCTCGTGGATCTCCTACGTCGTCGCCTCGGCGCTGCAGGTGGCGCTGTTCCTCGGCGGCGTCGAGCGGATCGCCAACTTCCTCAACATCGCCGGGCCGGCCGTGTACCTGGTGATGATCGCCCTGCTGGTGGCGATCTGGGTGCAGCTGGGCAGCGATCTGCCGCGGGCGGTCGGCACGGTCTTCTCCTCCTCGGACGTCACCGGCTGGGCGGCCGTCGCCGCGTTCGTGGGGGTGACGGGCACGATGATCGCCTACTTCGCCGCCGTGGTGATCAACTTCGGCGACTTCGCCCGCAACGTGCGCTCCGAGCGGGCCATGCGTTTCGGGAACCTCACCGGCCTGCCGCTGAGCCTGGCGCTGTTCACGTTCCTCTCCGTGTTCATCACCGCCGGCGCCTACCTGCTCTACCAGAACGGTGAGGGCGAGCCGCTCACCAACCCCGCCGACATCGTCGCCGCCGTCGACAACGTCCCGCTGACGGTGCTCGCGGCGGTGACGTTCCTCGTGGCCACGCTCGGCATCAACGTCGTCGCGAACTTCATCCCGCCGTCGTACTCCCTGTCCAACATCAACCCGGCCAAGATCTCCTTCCGCCGGGCGGGCATGATCACGGCGGTGGCCGGGTTCGTCATCGGAGCCCTGTGGGTGGCGGTGATCTCCAGCATCGGCCTGCCCCGGTTCGTGGACACGCTCGGCGCGGTGCTCGCCCCGCTCTACGGCATCATCGTCGCCGACTACTACCTGGTGCGTAAGCAGAAGCTGAACCTGAACGACCTCTACTCGGCCGACCCGCAGGGGACCTACTGGTTCACCAACGGCTGGAACCGTCGTGCGGTCCTGGCCTTCTCCCTGGCCGCCGTGTTCTCGGTCCTCACCGTGTGGCTGCCCCAGCTGGCCCAGTTCAGCGGCTTCGCCTGGTTGTTCGGCGCCGCCCTCGGCGGACTCTTCCACTGGCTGGCCATGTGCAAGGTCTCCATCCGCACCTCCCACGACGACATCTGAGCGACCTGGAGCGCGGGCTGTCCCTTCTCGGGCAGCCCGCGCTCTCGTGTGGGGTCTTCCCGTGCCGTGCAGGTGGCCGGGAGTCAGGAGGTGCCCGGCAGGCCGGGCGCCGGCGCAGCTGCACCGATGGCGTCACCGATGTCGGTTCCGCTCGAAGTTTGAGCTGTTCGTCCGTGTGAAAAGTGAGCACCTCGCGGGGTTGTTCTAGTCTGCCGGTCCGGTCTCGGTGACGGAAGGCAGTGTCTCGATGCTGGTGTGCCGGATGCGGTAGCTGGTGCCTTTGGTGGTGATGATCTCGGCGTGGTGGACGATGCGGTCGATCATGGCCGCAGCGATGGTGGTGTCCCCGAAGACCTCGCCCCAGCGGGAGAAGGGCAGGTTCGAGGTGATGATCAGCGAGGCCTTCTCGTAGCGGGTCGAGACCAGTTGGAAGAACAGGTTCGCGGCCGCAGCCTCGATCGGCACGTAGCCCAGCTCGTCGATGATGACCAGCGGGATCCGGGCGATCTTGGCCAGCTCCGCCTCCAGGCGCCCGGTCGCGTGGGCGGCGTGCAGGCGGGTGACCCAGCCGGTGGCGGAGTTGAACGCGACCCGGTGACCGGTCCGGGCCGCGGCGATCCCCAGCCCGGTGGCCACATGGGTCTTGCCGGTGCCTGGGGGCCCCAACAGCACCACGTTGCCGGCCTGCACCAGGTACGCCCCGGCTTCCAGGCGCGCGATCAGCCCCCGGTCCAGGGAGGGCTGGGCCGTGAAGTCGAAGTCGGTGAGCGTCTTGATCGCCTCGAACCCGGCGGCCTTGATCCGCAGCGCTGCTCCCGAAGCGGCCCGGGCCGCGGCCTCGGTCCCCAGTACGGCGGCGAGGTACTCCTCCAGGCTCCACTGCTGATCCCGGGCGGTGTCGGCGATCCGGGCGTAGTCAGCGGCGATCCGGGGGGCTTTCAGTTCCCGGGCGTGGTGGAGGATCTGCTTGTCCGCATCCGTCAGCGCCCGCGGGGCCGAGCCGGTGGCCGGGCGCATCAGGCGACCTCGATCCCGAACAAACGGTCGTAGACCCCGAGATCGGCGACCTCGACCTGTCCGCCCGCAACAGCCTCGGCAGGGGGCTGTTGGTGGGTCCGGCGCATGAGGGCCGCGGCGGCCACGTGGGCGGGGTCGGTGATCGTGGCACCGGATCCCCAGACCCGCTGATGGGCGGCCACGGTGCGCCCAGCACAGGTGACGGTGACGGTGTGCAGGTCCACGACCACCTCGACCAGGCGCCCGATCGCCCCCGGGTGCACGGAGTAGGCGGCCCCGGCGGCGGTGACGTAGTAGTCCCGAGCCAACCGCGTGGTGAACCGGTGCCCGACCACCGGGTCCACCGGCTGCTAGCGGACATGCCAATCTCCCTGTAGGCGGACACGTACCTCCCTGCTGACGGACAGTTGATCTCCCTGTCCTGGGCCACGGGGCCGGGCTCGTGTCGGTCCCCACGCAGACGTCCCTCCGGGGGTTCGCTCGAGGTCTCTGACCACCTGGAGCACCACCCGCCGGAGGGACGCATGAAGAAGTCTGACAGGGAGATCATGGAAATTCTCGAAGCCTATGACGCCACCGGCTCGGCGCACTCGGCCGCGGCCCTGGCCGGGGTCGATCCGAAGACGGTCCGTCGCTACGCCGCCGCTCGGGACGCGGGCCGGCCGGTGACGGGGCCGGGTCGGCGTCCCCGGATGATCGACGTGCACCTGCCCAAGATCGAGGAGTGGGTGGAGCGTAGCCAGGGCACGGTCCGCGCCGACGTCGTCCACGCCCGCCTTGTCGCGGTCGGATTCTGCGGGACCGAGCGCACCACCCGGCGGGCGGTGGCGCAGGTCAAGGCGGCCTGGCGGGCCGGGCACCGGCGCACCTACCGGCCCTGGATCACCGAGCCGGGTTTGTGGCTGCAGTTCGACTGGGGCGAAGGCCCGAGGGTCCCCGGCCCCGACGGCACCCCGCGGCGCACCTGGCTGTTCTGCGCCTGGCTGGCGTGGTCGCGGTTCCGGGTGGTGATCCCGGTGTGGGACCAGACCCTGCCCACGTTGATCGGGTGCCTGGATGCGACCCTGACGAGGATCGGCGGGGTGCCCACCTACGTGCTCACCGACAACCCCAGGACCGTGACCGTCGATCACGTCGCCGGGGTGCCGGTGCGGCATCCGCAGATCGTTCAAGCCGGCCGGCACTACGGCACCCAGGTGCACACCTGCGTGCCCTACGACCCGGAGTCCAAGGGCGGGTCGGAGTCCACGGTGCGCATCGCCAAGGCCGACCTGGTGCCCACCGAGGCGAACCTGCGCGAGCACTACGCCTCCTTCGGGCAGCTCGAGGCCGCCTGTGCGGCGTTCTGCACCAAGGTCAACGGGCGCACCCACCGGGAGACGGCCCGGGTGCCCGACCAGGCGCTGGTCGAGGAGCAGCAGCGGTTGCACGTGCTCCCGGTCGCCCCGCACACGGCGACCCTGGGGGTGACCCGCACGGTGGGCACCGACCAGACCATCCGGTTCGGCTCGGTGCGCTACTCCACCCCGCCTGGACTCGTGGGAGCCGAGGTGTGGGTGCGGGTCGCCGGAGAGGAGCTGGTGGTCGTGGCCGACCTCGACACCCTCGCCGTGACCCCGGGCTGGGCTGCCGGGCGGGCCGGGCTCACCGAGGTCGCCCGCCACCGGCTCTCGACCCCGGGCAATCCGCGGATCGACCTGGCCCACTACCCCGACCACCCGCAGGACCCCGCCGGCGCCCCACGTCCGCCCCGGCCGAAGGCCCGGTCGGCGGCCGAGGCCGAGTTCCTGGCCCTGGGCGCCGGCGCCCAGGCCTGGCTGATCGAGGCCTCCGCGGCCGGGGCCACCCGGATCCGGGCGAAGATGGCCGCCGCCGTCGAGCTCGCCGCCCTCACCGGGGCCGGGCCCGTGGACGCCGCCCTCGGGATCGCCGCGGCCGCTGGGCGCTTCGGCGAGGGGGACCTGGCCGCGATCCTCGACCACCAGGCCACCGGGGCCACCGCCGCCGGGCTCGTGGCCGCCGACGAGACCCACTCCGCCCAGCCCGGCACCGCCGCCTGGGCCGCCTTCGGCGCCCCCACGACAACCAGCACAACCGACAGGACCGAGGAGACCGCCCGATGAACACGACCACCACCGCCCCGCCGGCCCCGCCGCTGCCCGAAGACCTCGCCGCGGTGCTCAAACGGATGCGGATGCCCTACCTGCGCGCGGCCGCCCCCGACGTGCTGGCCACCGCCCGCTCCCAACGCTGGGACCCCACCGAGGTGCTGCGGGTGCTGCTCGCCGAGGAAGCCCGTGGGCGCGACGAGGCCACCCGTACGGCCCGCCGCAAGGCCGCCGGCCTGCCCGCCGGGAAGACCTTCGACTCCTGGCGCGAGCACGACTCCTCGATCCCCGCACCGACCCAGTCCGCCCTGGCCACCCTCGAGTGGGTCGGTCGTGCCGAGAACCTCGCGATCTCCGGGCCCTCGGGCACCGGCAAGACCCACTTCGTCGAGGCCCTCGCCCACCACGTCATCGACGCCGGCATGCGGGTCTCCTGGTTCACCCTCGAGTCCCTCACCGCCGCGATCGGGCGCGCCGCCGTGGACGGCTCGATCAGCAAGACCATCAACCGCATCACCCGGGCCGAGCTCATCGTGGTCGACGACATCGGGATGCTGCCCTCCGGCCAAGCCGCCGCCGAGGCCTTCTACCGCCTCGTCGACGCGACCTACGAACGCCGCAGCCTCGCCGTCACTTCCAACATCCACCCGGCCGGGTTCGACACCATCATGCCCAAGACCCTGGCCACCGCCGCCGTCGACCGGCTCCTGCACCATGCCCACGTGATCATCACCGAGGGCACCTCGCT
>NZ_JBISWL010000118.1:0-24631 GCF_044462265.1 Kocuria rhizosphaerae | reverse complement strand
TGGGGTCAGCTCCTGAGGTAGCCGTTGGGGTCGAGCACGTACTTGGTCGCGGCCCCGGCGTCGAACTCGGCGTAGCCCTTCGGCGCGTCCTCCAGGGGGATGGCCTGGGCGTTGACGGCCTCCGCGATCCGGATCCTGTCGTGCAGGATCGCCATCATCAGCTGCCGGTTGTACTTCATCACCGGGCACTGCCCCGTCGTGAAGGACAGGGACTTCGCCCACCCGGTGCCGAGGCTGATCGACAGGGAGCCCTGCTTCGCGGCCTCGTCGACCGCCCCGGGGTCTCCCGTCACGTAGAGCCCCGGGATCCCCAGGGCCCCGCCGGCGGCCGTGATGTCCATCAGAGAGTTCAGGACGGTCGCCGGGGCCTCGTGCGAGGCGTCCTTGCCGTGGCCGCGCGCCTCGAAGCCCACGGCGTCGACGCCGCAGTCCACCTCCGGCACGCCGAGGATCTGCTCGATCTGCTCGGCGGGCGAGCCCAGGGAGACGTCCACGGTCTCGCAGCCGAAGCTGCGGGCCTGGGCCAGGCGCTGCTCGTTCATGTCGCCCACGATGACCACGGCGGCCCCGAGCAGGTGCGCGGACGCGGCCGCCGCGAGCCCCACGGGCCCCGCGCCGGCGACGTAGACCGTGGAGCCCACGCCCACCCCGGCCGTGACCGCGCCGTGGTACCCGGTGGGCAGGATGTCGGAGAGCATGGTGAGGTCCATGATCTTCTCGAGGGCCTGGTCCCGGTCCGGGAACTTCAGCAGGTTCCAGTCCGCGTAGGGCACGAGCACGTACTCGGCCTGCCCGCCGACCCAGCCGCCCATGTCCACGTAGCCGTAGGCGGAGCCGGGGCGGTCCGGGTTGACGTTGAGGCAGATGCCGGTCTTGCGCTCCTTGCAGTTGCGGCAGCGCCCGCAGGAGATGTTGAACGGCACGGAGACGATGTCCCCGGCCTGGATGAACTCGACGTCGGGGCCGCACTCCACGACCTCGCCCGTGATCTCGTGGCCGAGGACCAGGTCCGTCGGCGCGGTGGTGCGCCCGCGCACCATGTGCTGGTCGGATCCGCAGATGTTCGTGCTGACCGTCCGGAGGATGACCCCGTGCGGGACCTTCCGGCCGATGTTGGCCTCGTTGATGCCCGGGGCGTCCTTGAGCTCGAACTCGGGGTAGTCCGTGTCGATGATCTCGACCTTGCCGGGACCCTTGTACGCGACCGCTCTGTTGCCTGCCATCATGACCTCTTCCGTCGAGGGTGCCCGTCACGGATCTCGCGTGCAGATGCCCGCCCCGGGCCTCGGGGGTCCGGTGGCACGCGATGCACGGTGATCCGCGTCACGATCCCGCCGCCGGTGGGCACGACGCTAACATGACACGTCAACGAGTGGAAGGCCTCGGCGTGGCCGCCAGCAGGTCCCGCGCCGGCAGCTCCGCCACGGCCTCCTCCTCGACGACCGTCGGGTTCTCGCAGACACGGACGGCGCTGCCGTTCGGCAGCGCTCGGACGCCCCCGGAACGCACTTGCTCGAGCGTCAGGAGCACCTTCCACGGTGCCGGGCGTGGGCGCGGGAACGGGAGCGGTCGGGCCGGGAACGCGGAAGAGCCCGTCCCGCGCGATGCGGGACGGGCTCTTCCGTCCTGGTGGAGCTGAGGGGACTCGAACCCCTGACCCTTTGCATGCCATGCAAATGCGCTACCAGCTGCGCCACAGCCCCAGGTCGTTACCCCCGGAACACTATCACAACCCGCGGCTTCCCTCTCGGTCACCCTTTTCCGGTTGATCCTGTGCCCTCCTGGGCAACGCATTCATACTAGACAGCCACTCCGGATCAAGGCAAATCGTCGCGGGCGGCCGCCTGGGCCCCGGTTCCGGAGTGCAGCCCGAGGTCGACGACGGGGCTGTCGCGCCACAGCCGCTCCAGGGCGTAGAACGCCCGGTCCTCGTCGTGCTGGACGTGGATGACCACGTCGCCGTAGTCCAGCAGGACCCACCGGCCCTCGGACCGGCCCTCCCGGCGGATGGGCCGGAGGCCGAGCTGCTCGATCAGCTTCTCCTCGATCTCGTCGACGACGGCGTTCACCAGCCGCTCGTTGGAGGCCGACGCCACGAGGAAGGCGTCGGTGATGCCGATGGCCTCGCTGACGTCGAGGGCGACGATGTCGTGGGCCTGCTTGGCGTCGGCCGCGGCGGCCGCGATGCGGAGGATGGAGACGGAGTGTTCGTTGGCAGTCAAAGAGGGTCCTTTCCCGGCGGGCCGGCTGTGCCGGTCCGAGCGGAGGGTGGGTGGAGCGGTCGGGTGGAGAACGGTCGAGCCGCGGCGGGCTCAGAGCACGAAGAGCACGAGCAGCACGATCAGGGCGGCGGCGAGCACGACGGCCAGGACGAGGACAGGGCCCCGTCTCCCCGACCGGTACTCCCCGGGGTCGAGGAGTTCGAGGCCGCCGGCCCGGGTCGCCGGTACGGGCGGGGCCGGAGCCGCCGGCTCCTCCTCCGGGCCCGCGTACGGCGGCGGAGCCTCCTCGTCCGGACGTCCCGCCGCGGCGTCGGAGGGCGGCTCCTGCTGCGCCGGACCGGCCGGGCTGAGGATCTCGATGTGCGTGAGGGCCGAGAGCTCCTCCGGGGAGAGCCGGTTGCTGAACAGGGCCGGGTCCACGTGCACGGGGTCGTGCACGTGGCTCTGCCCACCGTCCGGTTCGCCGGTGTCCGGGAAGACCACGGTGATCCGCTCGGACGGCCCCGGCGCCAGGACCACGGGTTCGGGATCCGGAGTGTCCTGCTCCGCCGTCGCCATGTCCGGGGGCGCGGTGTCCGACGGTGCGGTGCCCGAGATGCCGGCGCCCGGGGCCGCGGGGCCGGCGGGCGGGGTCCATGGTCCGTCCGTGCCGCCGGCCGCCCGGTGGTCGGTGGCCCGGTCCCCCGTGGTCCGGTCGGTGGCGGCCTGGCCGGCCGCGGCCTGGGCCGCCAGCTCGGCGAAGCGTCGCTGCTTCTCGAGCAGCTCCGGCCCCGCGGGCTGCCCGCCCAGCTCCTCGAGCTCCCGGGAGCGCTCGGCCAGCTCCCGCTGGAGCCGGGCCATCCGCCGGGGCCCGAGCGGCTTCACGGGGCGCACCGGCACGGCGTCGCCCCCGAGGTCGATGATGGGGGCGGGCCCGGACGGGCCCGGCGCCGCGGCGTCGTCGCGCACGTCGTCCTCCGCCGCCATCAGCTCGCCTCCACGGTGGTGGAGCGCGGTGGGCCGACGTGGTCCGGGGCGGGAGTCTCGTCCGGTCCGAGGTAGAGGCCGTACTTGTTGATGTACTGCACCACGCCGTCGGGCACGAGGTACCAGACCGGCTGGTGCTGGGCCACGCGGGCCCGGCAGTCCGTGGAGGAGATCGCCATGGCGGGCACCTCCAGCAGGTTCACCCCGCGGGACCCCACGGGGGCCTCGAGGTGGTGACCCGGACGGGTGACGCCCACGAAGTGCGCGAGCTGCCACAGCTCCCCGGCACCCTTCCACGTGAGGATCTCCGCCATGACGTCGGCCCCGGTGATGAAGAAGAGATCGGCCTCCGGGCGCAGCCGCTTGAGGTCCCGCAGGGTGTCCACCGTGAAGGTGGGGCCCTCGCGCTCGATGTCCACCCGGCTGACGGTGAACCGCGGGTTGGACGCCGTGGCGATGACCGTCATGAGGTACCGGTGCTCGGCCGGGCTGACCGCCGTCTCGGCCTTCTGCCAGGGGTGGCCGGTGGGGACGAAGACGACCTCGTCCAGGTCGAACTCGCCGGCGACCTCGGAGGCCGCCACGAGGTGGCCGTGGTGGATCGGGTCGAACGTGCCGCCCATGACGCCCAGCCGGATCCGGCCCGGCGTCCGGGGCGGAATGGCCGTCCCCGTCGCGGGGAGCTCCCGGGAAGGGGCTGCGGCGTCCTGCGAAGCGGTCGTCACGACGAGATGGCCTCCGGCTCAGCCGTGGCGCTTGGCGTCGTAGTCGTTCAGGAGCGCCCGCTCGTCGGCCGGCAGCTCCGCCGGGTCCTCGTGCTCGCCGACCTCGGGGCTGAGTCCCCGGTTGGCGTAGGAGAAGGTCACGATCATCAGACCGATCAGCACGGCGAACACGCCCCCGCCCCACACCTCGGGCGGGATGCCCGCCTCGGCGGCGGCGTGGCCGCCCTCGACGGCGGCGAGAACGGTGGTGACGGTCTGCTGGAGCATGGGGTTCCCTTCTGGCGCCGCCGGGACGGCAGGTGGTCGGTGGGCGGCCCGCGCCGCCGACGGGCCCGGGCGGTACTCATCGTACTGAATCCGCGCCGGGCCCGCCGCGTGCGGGGCTCAGGCGCGCACGTGCCCGTCGCCCTGGACGATCCACTTCGTGGTCGTGAGCTCCTCGAGGCCCATCGGCCCGCGGGCGTGCATCTTCTGCGTGGAGATGCCGACCTCGGCCCCCAGGCCCAGCTGGGCCCCGTCCGTGAACCGGGTCGAGGCGTTGACCATGACCGCGGCGGCGTCGATCTCCGCGATGAACCGTTCGGCGTCGGCGAGGTCGTTGGTGATGATCGCCTCGGTGTGGCGGCTGGACCAGCGGTCGATGTGCTCGAGCGCCTCGTCGATCGAGTCGACGACCTTGACGGCCAGGTCCATGGACAGGTACTCGGTGCCCCAGTCCTCCTCGGTGGCGCGCACGTGCCTGCTGCCGGCCGGGAGCATGTCCTCGGCCCGCTCGTCCACGTGCAGGGTGACACCGGCCCGGTGCAGCGCGGACAGCACCGCACCCCCGTGCGGGAAGCCGCTGTGCAGGAGCAGGGTCTCCGTGGTGTTGCACGTGCTCGTGCGGTGGGTCTTGGCGTTCACCACGACGTTCACGGCCATGTCCTTCGACGCGGAGTGGTCGACGAACAGGTGGACGTTGCCCTCACCGGTCTCGATGACCGGGACCTTGGCGTTCTGCACGACGGACTGGATCAGGCCGTGGCCCCCGCGCGGGATGAGCACGTCGACCTTCCCGCGTGCGGCCATCAGGGCGTTCGCCCCGTCCCGGCCGTACTCGTCGATGCTCTGGACGCAGTCCACGGGCAGCTTCACGTCGGCCAGGGAGTCGCGGATGATCCCCACGAGCGCCCGGTTGCTCTCCTCCGCGGCCGAGCCGCCGCGCAGCATCACGGCGTTGCCGGACTTCAGGGCGATGCCGGCGATGTCCACGGTCACGTTCGGCCGGGCCTCGTAGATGGCGCCGACCACGCCCATGGGCACTCGCACCTGGCGCATGCGCAGGCCGTTGGGGAGGGTGCTGCCGCGGACGAAGCCGCCCACGGGGTCGGGCAGCCCGGCCAGGTCGCGCAGGCTGTCGGCCAGCCCGGTGATCCGGGTGGCGTCGAGCTTCAGCCGGTCCAGCAGGGCCTCGGAGGTGCCCTTGACGCGGCCGCGCTCGAGGTCCTTGCCGTTGGCGGCGAGCACGACGTCCTTCTTGCGCTCGATCCGGTCCGCGATCGCCAGCAGGGCGCGGTCCTTCCAGGCCCGGTTGGCCCGCGCCAGCACGCGCGCGGCGGCACGGGCGTCGTCGGCCATCGCCGAGACGCCCTGGACCGGATCCTCCCCGAAAGTGGCGATGACACTGGTGTCGGACACGACCGCCTTGCCGGTCGTGGTGGTTCCTTCGTCGGTGGTCATGGTTTCCTTTGCGGCGGAAGTCATTTCTTCAGTTTAGTCCGTGCGCCGCGCGGGCGCAGGACCACGAGGTTGTTCACGTGCACGAGCTCCCTGCTGTAGTCGTCGCCGAGCTCCTCGGCCAGCACGGAGGTGGACTTGCCGAGCATGGGCGGGATCTCCTCGGCGGAGTAGTTCGAGAGCCCGTGGGCGATCTCCTTGCCCTCCGGATCCCGCAGGGAGACCGGGTCCCCCGCCTCGAAGTTCCCGGACACGCCGGTGACACCCGCGGCGAGGAGCGAGTTGCGGTCGCGGATCGCGGCCACCGCGCCCTTGTCCAGGGTGAGGGAGCCCTTGATGTCCGCGAGGTGGGCCAGCCACAGCAGCCGCACGTTGCGGCGTCCGCCGGAGGTGGCGAACCACGTGCCGACGTCCTCCCCGGCCAGGGCCTGACGGATGTTCGTGGCGGAGGTCACCAGCGCGGGGATGCCCGAGGCCGCGGCGATGCGGGCGGCCTGGACCTTCGTGACCATTCCGCCGGAGCCCACGCCGGCGGAGCCCACGGAGCCGATCTGCACGCCCTCGAGGTCCTTGATGGGGTCGTTGACCACGGGGATCCGCTCCCCGCCCTCCTTGGGGTGCTTCGTGTAGAGGGCGTCGACGTCGGAGAGCAGCAGCAGCACGTCGGCCTTGATGAGGTGGGCGATCAGGGCCGCGATCCGGTCGTTGTCACCGAACTTGATCTCCTGCGTGGCCACGGCGTCGTTCTCGTTGACGATCGGCAGCACCCCGAAGTCCAGCAGGCGCTCGATCTGCCGGTGCGTGTTCTTGTAGTGGTGCCGGCGCATGAGGTCCTCCGCCGTCACGAGGACCTGTCCCACGGTCACGCCGTAGCGGGCGAAGGACTCGATGTAGCGGCCCATGAGCAGCCCCTGGCCCACGGCCGCGGCGGCCTGGCGGCCGGCGAGGTTCTTGGGCCGACGGGACAGGCCCAGCGGAGCGAGCCCCGCGGTGATGGCGCCGGAGGACACGAAGACCAGCTCGACGCCGCGGGCCTTCTCCTCGCCGAGGGCGTCCACGATCGAGCGCACGGCCTGCTCGTCGATGGAGTTCTCGATCGAGGTCAGCGACGACGAGCCGACCTTGACGACCACCCGATGGGCGCGCGGGATGTCCTCGCGGCGCTCGACGGGGCTGCGCCGGTTCTTGCCCCGGTTCTCGCTGCTCAGCTGGATCGCGGACTTCTCCGCGAGTCCCTCCAGCTCGTCGACGTCGATCTGCTTCGGCTGCTCGTTCATCCTGTGCGTCTCCCTGGTTCCGTGGGTGGGCGTCGTAGGTGGGCGTCGTAAGTGGGTCGGTCCGGTCGGGTGGGTTCCGGTGAGGTGGGTTCCTGCTGGTGGCTGCGGGCGGGGCGGGGTCAGGCCGGGTCGGGCCGGTCCCCGGTGCCGCGGTCGCTGCGGGCGTCGACCGACTCCGTCCACACACCGGCGGCGCGCTCGGCCTCGAGCTCCGCGCGGGCGGCCGCCTTGGCGTCCATGCGCTCCTGGTAGTCCTGGCGCTTCTGCTCACGGGTGGGCCGGTCGATGTCCGCGAACCGGAGGTCGGTGCCGCGGGGCCCGGCCAGCAGCTCGGCGCCGCCGACCATGGTCGGCTCCCAGTCGAACACGACGCCGTCGTCCTCGGGGCCGATGAGCACCGCGTCGCCGGGTCGCGCCCCCTGCTTGAACAGCTCGGTCTCGACGCCGAGCTTCGCGAGCCGGTCGGCGAGGTAGCCCACGGCCTCCTCGTTGTTGAAGTCCGTCTGCTGGATCCACCGGGCGGGCTTGTCGCCGTGCACGTGCCAGAGGGGCTCCAGGTTGCGCTCCTCGCGGGTGATCGTGAACTCCGGGCCGCGCACCCCCTTGGGCCGCAGCACGACCCGGGGCGCGGCCGTGGCGGCCGGGCGCTGCTCTCGGGCCTGCACCACGACCTCGCCCATGGCGAAGGTCAGCGGGCGGAGCCCCTCGTGGGAGGCCGTGGAGACCTCGAAGACGCGGTAGCCGCGGGACTCCAGCTCGGGCCGGACGAACTCGGCGAGCTCCCGGGCCTCGGGCACGTCGACCTTGTTGAGCGCCACGAGCCGCGGCCGGTCGTTGAGGGGCACGGCGTCACCGCCGCCGAGGGCGCCGTCCACGGCGTAGTTCGCCAGCTCGGCCTCGATGGTCTCCAGGTCCGAGACCGGGTCCCGGCCGGGCTCGAGCGTCGCGCAGTCCAGCACGTGCACGAGCGCGGCGCACCGCTCCACGTGGCGCAGGAACTCCAGGCCCAGGCCCCGCCCCTCGGAGGCGCCGGGGATCAGCCCGGGGACGTCGGCCACGGTGTAGCGGACGTCCCCGGCCTGGACCACGCCGAGGTTCGGCACCAGGGTCGTGAACGGGTAGTCGGCGATCTTCGGGCGGGCCGCGCTGATCGCGGCGATGAGGCTGGACTTGCCCGCGGACGGGTAGCCCACCAGGGCGACGTCCGCGATGGACTTCAGCTCCAGGACCACGTCGCGCGAGACGCCGGGGGTGCCCAGCAGCGCGAAGCCGGGGGCCTTGCGCTTGACGGAGGCCAGCGCCGCGTTGCCGAGCCCGCCCTGCCCGCCGGGGGCCGCCACGAACTCGGCGCCCTCCCCCACCAGGTCCGCCAGGACGGTGCCGTCCTGGTCCTTCACCACGGTGCCGTCGGGCACCGACAGGACCAGGTCCTCGCCGTTGTGGCCGTGGCGGAGGTCGCCCTTGCCGGGCCCGCCGTTGGGCGCGGAGCGGTGCGGGGCGTGGTGGTAGTTGAGCAGGGTGGTGGTCTGGCCGTCCACGCGCAGGAGCACGTTGCCGCCGTCGCCGCCGTTGCCCCCGTCCGGCCCGCCGAGAGGCTTGAACTTCTCGCGGCGCACGGACACGCAGCCGTGCCCCCCGGCGCCGCCGGAGACGTGCAGGACGACGCGGTCGACGAAACTGGCCACGGGGAACTCCTCTGGTCGTGGACGGGCGGGCCCGCGCACGGGCCACATTAAAACTGTAGAGGGCGGGCGCTGGACGCACCCACCCTCTACAGATCAGACATGGGTGGCGCGGGCTCTGGCCCGCACCGGGGCCGGCGGTGCCGGCCCTGACGACTACTCGGCGGCAGCCTGGATGTTGACGACCTTGCGGCCCCGGCGGGTGCCGAACTCGACCTGCCCGGCCGCGAGGGCGAACAGGGTGTCGTCGCCACCGCGGCCGACGTTGAGGCCGGGGTGGAAGTGCGTGCCGCGCTGACGGACGAGGATCTCGCCGGCGTTGACGGTCTGGCCGCCGAAACGCTTCACGCCGAGGTACTGCGCGTTGGAGTCGCGACCGTTCCGGGTGGAGCTCGCGCCCTTCTTGTGTGCCATGAGGTGTGCCTACCTTCGTGTCAGGACTGACGTCCGGGATCTGGAGTCTGGAGGGGAACCGCGCCGGTCAGGCGTCGATCCCGGTCACCTTGACGGTGGTCAGCTCGGCCCGGAAGCCCTGGCGCTTCTTGTAGCCGGTCTTGTTCTTGAACTTCTGGATGGAGATCTTCGGACCCCGGAGGTTCTCGACGATCTCGGCCGTGACCGTGACGTTGGCCAGGGTCTTGGCATCCGAGGTGACCTTGTCCCCGTCGACCAGGAGCAGCGCAGGGAGCTCGATGGTGCTGCCTGCTCCGCCGGCGACGCGGTCAAGGGTAACGAGGTCTCCGACGGAAACCTTTTCCTGGCGGCCGCCAGCGCGGACAATCGCGTACACCACTTGGGAACTCACTTCTCTCGACGTCATGTGTAAACAGTGTGGGTCGAGCGCATACCTGTCAGGACCAACGACGTTGAGACGAGCTGTCGGTGACCGGGCCGTGGGACGGAGCCGTAGTCAGCGCAGGTTCGCCGCAATTCAGGAACTGCACCCGCATGTGCCGCCAGGTGGGGTGTCGAGTTTTACACGCGCGCACCGGCAGGGCACCGAAGATCAAGACTACTCGATCGCGTCAATGCCCGCCAACCGACCCGCCGGGCCCGGCGCGGCGAAGAAGTCGCGCTCCAGTGCGCAGGCCTCCAGGAAGACCTCCCGCATCCGCTCCAGGAGCGCCGGTCCGGCGTGCCGGGCGGCGTCGTCGAGGAGGCGCCGGGCGGTGCGGGTGGCTTCCTGGAACCCCTCGTCGGCGTAGGTGGCGAGCCAGTCGGCGTAGGGGTGGTCCTCCCCGTCCGCGGCCGCCGCCAGCAGGTGCCGGCCGACCTCGGCGTACACCCAGTAGCACGGCAGGACCGCGGCCAGGCCCACCGGGTACGGCTCCGCCGCCGTGGCCGCGAGCAGGAACGTCGTGTAGCGGCGGGTCACCTCCCCCGGCGTGCCGCGGACCGGACCGGTCCCCTCGGGGGCCGGGTCCGCGTGCTGGAGCCGGGCCCGGTGCAGCTGGGCCTCCGTCTCGGTGCAGGCCAGCGCGCCCGCCGCGAAGAACAGCCGCTGCTCCTCGTCGGGGGCCTTGGCCGCGAGGATCGCCAGCGCCCGGCTGTAGCCGTCCAGGTACTGCAGGTCCTGGTCGAGGTAGGCGAGGAACCGCTCGGCGTCGAGCCGGCCGTCGCCGAGGTGGCGGACGAACTCGAGCTCCTCGATCTCGCGCCGCACGGCCGCCGAGGCCTCCCACAGCTCGTCGCTGAACCGGGCCGGCCCCGTGCCCCACGACTCGAGGGCGTCCTGGACGTGGTGGAAGTGGTGCACCGGACCGCTGCCGTGCCCCACGGCCAGCTCCCCCGAGTGCTCGAGCGCCCCGCGCAGCCAGTCCCGGGCGATCCCGAGGCTGCGCGCCCAGTCCCCGTGCCGCGCCTGGAGGGTCGCCAGGGCGGAGGACAGGGAGCAGCCGGTGCCGTGCGAGTTGTCCGTGGGCACGCGGGGGCCGTCGAAGGCCACGAGGGGCTCCGGGGCGTGCGGGCCCACGAGGGCGTCCGGCGTCCGGTCCCCGGTGAGGTGCCCGCCCTTGACGAGCACGAGCGTCCCGTGCGCCCGCGCCACGTCGTGGCCCTGGGCCAGGGCCTCCTCCCACGACGACGCCGTGCCGCGCCCGGCCAGGACGGCGAGTTCGAGCAGGTTGGGAGTGATGAGGTCGGCGAGGCCGAGCATCCCGCGCAGGGCGTCCTCGGCCTCGGGCTCGAGCAGGCGCCCGCCCGTGGTCGCGACCATGACGGGGTCCAGCACGACGACCGGCGGACGGTGCGCCTCGAGCCAGCGGGTCACCGTCTCGATGACGGGCACGGAGCCGAGCATCCCGATCTTCACGGCGTCGATCTGCACGTCGTCGGAGACCGCCTCGAGCTGGGCGGTGAGGAACTCCACCGGCGGGACGTGGATGGACCGCACGCCCACGGTGTTCTGGACGACGACGGCCGTCACGGCACTCATGCCGTAGCCGCCCATCGCGGCGATCGACTTCAGGTCGGCGTGCTGGCCGGCTCCGCCGGTCGGGTCGGTGCCGGCCACGGCGAGGACTCGGGGGACACGGGCACTCATGAGAGGGCTCCTTCCGGGAGGGGGCGTCCGAACGCACGGACGTATCGGGCGGCGGCGGCCGCGGGGTCGGGGTCGGCGCAGATCCCGGAGACGACGGCGAGACCCGCCGCGCCGACGGCGCGCAGGGCGGGGGCGTCTTCCACCCGGACCCCGCCGATCGCCAGGCAGGGCAGAGCGGCCCGGGACGCGGCGGCGGCGAAGCCCGCCACCCCCAGCGCGGGCGGGTGGTCGGGCTTGGTGCGCGTCGCGTGCACGGCGCCGACTCCGAGGTAGTCGACGGTGCCCGGCGGCAGCGCCGCCGCGGCGTCGAGCTCCTCGGCCGTGGCGGCGCTGAGGCCCAGCACGGCGCCGGGTCCGCAGACCTCGCGCGCCAGCCCGGCCGGCAGGTCCGTCTGGCCCACGTGCACCCCCGCCACGGGGGCGCCGGCCGCGCGGGCGGCGAGGTAGACGTCCACGCGGTCGTCCACGAGCACCGGGACCAGGCGCCCCACGCGCTCGGCGACGGCCACGAGAAGGGCCACGAGCTCGCGTGCGGGGGCGTCCTTCTCCCGCACCTGGACCATCGTGGCGCCCCCTGCCACGGCGGCCGCCACGACCTCGGGGACCGTCCGGGGTGCGCTGAGCGCGGAGTCGGTCACGAGGTGCAGGAGGAGGGCGGCGGGGTCGAGACGGGGGCTCACCGGGCACCGTCCTCGCGCACGAGCCCGGCGCGGGCGGCGACCTGCTCCGGGGTGATTCCGTGCAGCCGGTCCAGGAGGGCCACGGCGAAGGAGCCCGGACCGGCGGACTTCGCCGCGGCGTCCTCGGCCGCGAGCGCGTAGACGGTGCTGGCGGCCACCGCGGCGGCGGCCGGGTCCTCGCGCACGGCGGTGAACGCCGCCATCAGGGCGCCCAGGGCGCAGCCGCCGCCCGTCACGCGCGTCAGCAGGGGTGTGCCGTGCGGGACGCGCACCACGGTGCCGTCCGGGGCGCGCACGAGGTCCACCGGCCCGGAGACGGCCACCGCGCAGCCCGTGGCGGCGGACAGCTCGGCGGCGGCCTCCCGGGCGGCGTCCACCCCGTGGGTCGCGTCCGTGCCGCGTCCCCCGGTACCGCCGGCCAGGCCGATGACCTCGGAGGCGTTGCCCCGCACGACCGCGGGCCGGAACGCGAGAAGGTCCCGGGCCAGCGCGGTCCGGACCGGGAGCACGCCCACGGCCACGGGGTCCAGGACCCAGGGGCGTCCGGCGCGCTCGCGCGCGGCGACGGCCTCGTACGCGGCACCGCGCTGCTCGGCGGTGGGGGTGCCCGTGTTGACCAGCAGGCCGTCGGCGATCTGCGCGAAGACCCCGCCCTCGCCCTGGATGTCGGTCATGGCGGGGGACGCGCCCACGGCGAGCAGGACGTTGGCCGTGAAGTTGGTGACCACGGCGTTGGTGATGCACTGGACCAGGGGCGCCGCGGCGCGAAGCTCGGCCAGGGCCGCGGCGGCGTCCCGGGCGAGCGCCGGGTCCGGCCGGGCCTCGGCGGCGGGCTCCGGGCGGTGGGCGGACGGAGGTGCGGCATCGCGCAAGAGCGACATCCCTTCGCTAGTGCTGACTAGATCAGGTTCAACGGGTGTGTTCTCAGCCGATCGGGCGGCACCCCGTGTCACAGGTCCTGTCAGTCTAGCGGTCCGGCGGAGCCGGGCGCAGGGTCACAGCATGCCGTTGCCGTGGGCCATCTCCTCCGGCTCCGGCTGGACGACCGCCCAGTGCTCCGCGATCCGTCCGTCCTCCAGGCGCCAGAGGTCGTAGCAGGCCACGGTCCGGCCGCGGTCGCTCGCCGCGACGCCCTCGCACACGGTCAGCACGAAGTTGCCCTCGCCGACGACCCGGTGGAGCCGACGGTAGAGGCAGCGATCGCCGCCCGCGGCGTGGTCCTCGACGCCGTCGAAGGCCACGTGGTCCTGGACCATCCCGGGCTCGTGGCCGATGAGGGCGGTCTCGACCCACTCGGCGGCGAGCGTCTTGTTGTCGCGCGTGCGCTCGCGGTCCGTGACCTCCACGGGCCCGTCGACCTGGGGACGGGTGCCGCGGGGGCCGTGGCGCAACGGTGCCATGACGTCCCAGTGCTCCGCGATCCGCCCGCCGGCCACCCTGAACACGTCGAAGCCGACGACGGGTCCGGGACCGAGGCCCTCGTAGACGGCGTGGACCGCGACCAGGTCCCGGTCGTCCAGCACGCGGACGATCTCCACGCGGAAATCCTCGGGCAGGTGCTGGACGAGGTCGCGCAGGCCCTCGCGCCCGTCCGGCGCGAGCGGTGAGTGCTGCCGGAAGTCCTCCGCCCACCACCGGTCCACGGCCGAGGGGTCCCTGTCGCGGAAGAGCTCGGTGCCGGCGGCGATGACGGTCTCTGCACTGGTCATGGTGGTGCCCCCTGTGGACGGGAGGCCTCGTCCGGCCCGGCGGCCGGGACCTTCGGCCTGCACGCGTGTGGTACGTCCAACGCTACGCGCCGCCCGAGCGCACCGGCAGACCGGTGGTCCGCATGACGGACGGAGACGACGGAGGACCCCGGCCGGGTGGCCGGGGTCCTCCGTTCTCGCGCGCGGGGGCCGCTCAGCCCTGGCCGGTGGGCCGACCGCTCGTGAGGTCGGCGGCCTTGACGCCCACGCCGACCACGGTCGGCGCCGAGCGCTCCGGGGCGTCCTCCGGGCGCCGCGCCGCGGGACCCGCCTCGTGGCGGGCGCCCTCGGCCGCTGCCGCCCGGCCTGCGGTCACCTCCGCCTGCCCGGCGGTGCCGGCCGGGGCCGACGCCCGGCGCGAGCGCCGCCGCGCACGCGCCGGCTCGGCCGGCGGGGACGGCTCGGCCTGCTGGGCCACAGGGGTCGGCTGGGCCGCCGGGGCCGGCTGGACCGCGCCGTGCCCGGCGGTCTCCTCGGCCCCCGCCGGCCGCGCGCCCTCCGTCTCCTCGGCGGGTTCGGCGTGCGCTCCCGGTTGCCCGAAGGCCTGGGCGAGCGAGTCCAGGCTCAGCCGGGGAGCCACCTCGGTCTCCTCGGCCTGGCCCTGCGGGAGCTCGATGACCTCGCCCTTGATGGTCAGGCGGGAGCCCTCGGCCGCCGGTTCGCCGCTGTCCTCACCGGCCCGGGCCCGCTCCTCGGCCGGCTCCTGTCGCCGCTGCTGGTCCGGCGCCGCGCCCTCGACCGCCGCGCCCTCGACCGCCGTGGCCTCGACGTTCTGGCCCCGGTTGCGGCTGCGCTTGCCGCGCCGCTTCTTCCTCGACCGCCCGGCCCCCTCGGGCCGCGCCTCGGCGGCGGGGGCCTCCTCGGCCTGCGGACGGGCCTCCTCGGCCTGCGGCTCGTGGTGCGTCGCGGCAGCGATCGTCGCGAACGCGGTGCGAGCGGCCTCTGCCTTCGCCCTCTCGGCCGGGTCGGGCTCGCGAGCCGGCGACTCGTGCCGGGCGGGCGCCTGCTCCGCCTGCCCGCCGCGGCGGCCGCGCTTGCGCTCGGTGCGGTTCTGCCGCTGCTCGCGGGTCTCCCCGCCGCCACCGCCGCCCCGGCCCTCGAGCGGGTGGTCGTGGACCACGACGCCGCGCCCGGCGCAGTGCTCGCAGGGCTCGGAGAAGACCTCGAGCAGGCCGGTGCCCATCCGCTTGCGGGTCATCTGGACCAGCCCGAGCGAGGTCACCTCCGCGACCTGGTGCTTGGTCCGGTCCCGGCCCAGGCACTCCACGAGGCGGCGCAGCACGAGGTCGCGGTTGGACTCGAGCACCATGTCGATGAAGTCGATGACGATGATGCCGCCGATGTCCCGCAGGCGCAGCTGCCGCACGATCTCCTCGGCCGCCTCGAGGTTGTTCTTGGTGACCGTCTCCTCGAGGTTGCCGCCGGAGCCCGTGAACTTGCCGGTGTTGACGTCGACGACCGTCATGGCCTCGGTGCGGTCGATGACCAGCGAGCCGCCCGAGGGCAGGAAGACCTTTCGGTCGAGGGCCTTCTGGATCTGCTCCTCCACCCGGTAGCTGACGAACAGGTCCTCGTCCTCCTCCCACTTCCTGAGGCGGTCGAGCAGGTCCGGGGCGACGTAGGTGACGTAGGCCTCGATGTTGTCCCAGGCCTCGTCGCCCTGGACCACCATGGTGGTGAAGTCCTCGTTGAAGACGTCCCGGACGGTCTTGATCGTCAGGTCCGGCTCGGCGTAGAGCATCTCCGGCGCCAGGGTCTTCGTGGACCCGGACCGTTCCTGGATCTGCTCCCACTGCGCGCGCAGCCGGTTGATGTCGTGGGTGAGCTCCTGCTCGGAGGCTCCCTCCGCGGCCGTGCGCACGATCACGCCCGCACCGTCCGGCAACCGGTCCTTGAGGATCTTCTTCAGCCGGGCGCGCTCGACGTCGGGCAGCTTCCGGGAGATCCCGGTCATGGACCCGCCCGGCACGTAGACGAGGTAGCGGCCCGGGAGGGAGATCTGGCTCGTGAGCCGGGCGCCCTTGTGCCCCACCGGGTCCTTGGTGACCTGCACGAGGACGGAGTCCCCGGACTTGAGCGCGTTCTCGATCCGGCGGGGGCCCCCCTCGACCCGGGAGGCGTCCCAGTTGACCTCTCCGGCGTAGAGCACGGCGTTGCGGCCGCGTCCGATGTCGACGAACGCCGCCTCCATGGACGGCAGCACGTTCTGCACCTTGCCGACGTAGACGTTGCCGATCAGGGAGTCCTGCTGCGTGTGCGAGACGAAGTGCTCGGCCAGCACGCCGTCCTCGAGGACGCCGATCTGGATCCTGTTCTCGGTCTGGCGCACGAGCATCTGCCGCTCCACGGACTCGCGGCGGGCGAGGAACTCGGCCTCGGTGATGACCTGGCGGCGGCGGCCCGTCTGACGGGACTCGCGCCGGCGCTGCTTCTTCGCCTCGAGGCGGGTCGAGCCCTTGACGGCGACGACCTCGTCGACGGTGGCGGTGTCCGCGCCCCGCGGGGCGCGGACACGGGTCACCGTGTTGGGCGGGTCGTCGTCGCTGCCGCCCACGAGCTCCATGTCGGTGTCACCGCGGCGCCTGCGCCGGCGGCGCCGGCTGGTGACGCCGCCGCCCGACTCGCGGCCCGCGCCCTCGTCGGTGGCCTCCGCGGTCTCCTCGTCGACGCCCTCGGCCTGGTCCTCCGCCGAGGCGTTCTCCTCCTGCTGGCGGCGCCGGGCCTCCTTGCGGCGCGCGGCGCGCTGCTGGGCCGCCTCCCGCAGCTGGTCGAGGTCCGGGGCGTGGAACATGATGGACGTCGCGGTGACCGCCGAGGACAGGGCCGAGAGGGGCTCCTCCTCGTCCGCACCGTCGTCTCCCGCCTCGCCCTGCGGGACGCCCCGGGTCTCCCGCGGAGCATCGACCTGCGCGCTTCCCTGCGGCGCGTCGACCTGGGCGCTCCCCTGCGGCGCGTCGGCCGGGACGTCGTGCTCGGGCCCGCTCTGCGCGGACCCCTCGTGGGGGTGCCCGCCCGTGGTCGGTTCGCCGGCGGCCGGTGCCTCGGGGCCGGCGGCCGTCTCCGGGCCGCGGTCCTCGTCCTCGCCGGCGGGTTCGACGCCCTCTGCGGCGTCCTCTCCCCCGGGAGTGCCGGGCGCGGGGTGGTGCGGCGGCGTGGCCTCCGCGGCCACCGCCCCGGGGGTCTCGTCCCCGGGCACCGCCGATCCCGGGGCCACGTCCAGAGTGTCCGTCCCCGAGATGTCGCCCGAGGCGGAGGCTCCGGGGGTCCCGGGCCCGTCGGGACCTTCGGGGGAGCCAGCCGCCTCGGGCCCGTCGAGACCCTGGGGGGAGCCAGCCGCCTCGGGCCCGTCGGGGGTCCGGGAGTGCCCGGTGGTCTCGTCGGACCCGGGACCCTCCGCGGGCACCTCGGGCTCGGGATCCTCCGTCGGCACGGGGTCCTCGGGGAGCTCGGCGGCTTCCGGAGCCACGGACGGCCCGACGGCCTCCGACACCACGGAAGGATCGGAGGGCACCGACCGAGCGGGGGTCTCGCCCGCCTGCTGCCCCTCCGGCGCCCGGTCGTCGCCGGCTTCGTCCGGCTCGCCCGCCGGAACGGCGGTCTCCTGCGCTGTTCCCTCCGCGGGGGCCTGCTCCGGGGTCGCGGTCGATGTGTTCTGCTGACCAGCGTCCAGGGCGTCCTGCGCCCCGTCCTGGTTCACCTGTTCGGCATCCATATACGGCTTGTGCTCCTGCCGCGGTACGCCGTCCGTACCCGGTCCCCGCGGCGGCTTGGTCGGCGTGTCGCCGGTGGGGTCCACGCGGCGGCCAGAAGTCCTGTGCGTGCTCGCCGCGTCCCGCACGCCACGCGAACGGGCGGGGACGGCCACGAGCCAGTCCGGTGCTCCGAGCCGTTGCCCTGGGCAACGGTCTTGGGCCGACGGCGGACGCGCTCAATCCGATGAGAGCCGCGGGTCCTGCCGACCGGGGGTCGAAGTCCGACTGGGCCGAGGTCCCGTGTACGGACGGGCTCGACCGTGGCCAGTATCTCACAGTCGTCCGGCTCCGTCCCGGATTGGCCGTCCCGCCGCCCGGACCGCGGCCCACGTCGGGGCGCCCGGACGGACGGAGCCGTCCCAGTAGGATCGGCGTGTGACTCCGACTCCGACCGTCCTCGACGACTCCACCGACCTGGGCCACGACGACGCCCGCACGCACCGGCGCTGGGGGCTCGTGGCCCTCGTCAGCGCCGTGCTGGGCTTCGCCGGCGCCGCCGTTCTGGTCTACGAACGGGTCCAGCTCTTCCTGGACACGGGGCACAAGACCAGCTGCGACTTCGCGACGTGGCTGTCCTGCGGCACCGTGATGCGCACACCGGAGGCCGAGGCCTTCGGCTTCCCCAATCCGTTCATCGGCATCGTCGCCTACGCGGTCATGGCCGCCGTCGCTCTGGCGGTCCTCGCCGGGGCGCGCTTCGCCCGCTGGTACTGGTGGGTCCTGCAGGCCGGCGTGTCCCTGGGCTGGTTCTTCGTGCTGTGGCTGTGGTGGCAGACCACCTTCGACATCAACGCCCTGTGCCTGTACTGCATGCTCGTGTGGATCGTCCAGACCGTCCTGTTCGCCCACACCACGGCCCACAACCTGCACACCGGGGTGATCCCGGCGCCGGAGGCGCTGCGCCGCGGCGCGCAGCCGTGGGTCTGGTTCGTGACAGCGGCGCTGCTGGTGGTGATCTTCGGGACCGTGCTCATCCGTTTCGCCGGGGTGATCTTCCCGGCCTGATCTTCCCGGCCTGATCATCGAGGCCGGACCTTCTTCCGCGGTGGTCCGCCCGGTCGGCCGTCGCAGCGACCGAACCACGTGTCAGGGGCGCGTCCTCCGCGGAGGACGCGCCCCTGACCGTGCCGGACGTGCCGGGACGATGCTCCCGGCCGTTCACGGTCCGGGCCGGCTCCGGCGGGGGTCCGCCGTGGTCAGCCGAACCAGATGCCGATCTCGCACTCGGCGGACTCCGGGGAGTCGGAGCCGTGCACGAGGTTCTGCTGCACCGCCAGGCCCCAGTCGCGGCCGAGGTCGCCCCGGATGGTGCCCGGTGCCGCCGTGGTCGGCTCGGTCGCCCCGGCCAGTGACCGGAACCCCTCGATCACGCGGTCGCCCTCGACGACGGCCGCGACCAGCGGGCCGCTGAGCATGAACTCCAGGAGCGGCTCGAAGAACGGCTTGCCCTGGTGCTCCGCGTAGTGCTGCTCGAGCTGGGCCCGCTCGGCGTGGAGCAGGCGCAGCTCGACGAGCCGGTACCCCTTCGCCTCGATCCGGGCGAGGACCTGGCCGGTGAGGCCGCGGGCCACGCCGTCGGGCTTGACGAGGACGAGGGTGCGTTCCGTGGTCATGGGAATCCTTCCGAGGTGCGGGTCAGGGGTCGGAGACCAGCCTATCCGTCCGGGTGCTCCCGCTCCCACCGCGCCTGGGCGGCGTCCCGGGCCGCGTTCTCCCGGTCCAGCCTGCCCCCGGTGCGCACGGCGTACCACCAGGCGAGGAGGCACAGGGCGCCGACGAAGTACATGGCCGGCAGCACGATGCCCGTGGCCACGAACAGCACCTGCAGCACCCACCCCAGGGACCAGCCCCAGGGCCGGCGCAGCACGGCCGGGGCGAGGAGCAGGATGAGCGCCAGCACGGTCCCTCCGGCCAGGATCGCGGTGCGGGCGCCGTCGTCGAGCCCCCGGCCCAGGACGCCGTAGGCCGTGAGGGCCGCGAAGAACGCGATGAACGCCTCCATGACCAGCACGGAGGACGCGAAGAGGGTGCGGATCGAGCGCCGCGGGCGGGGCTGTCCCGGGCGCCGCTCGCGCTGGGCCTTGGTCGTGCGTGCCACGGGGAAGGGTTCCTCTCGTCCAGGTCGTGCGTCGGGTCGTGCGTCGGGTCGTGCGTCAGGTCGTGCGTCAGGTCGTGCACCAGGTCGTGCGGTGCACCGTGGGCGGGGCCGTGCCCGGCTCCGGGTCGGGGGGTCCGCCCGCGGGAGCCGTGCCCGGGCGCCGTCACAGGCCCAGGAGGGTCCGGGCCTCCCCGACCACGGTCACGGAGCCGGTCACGAGCACGGCGCCGTCGAACTCGGGGCGGGCGGCGGCGTCCTGGACGGCCGCGGCGACCGCGTCGTCGAGCTGGCCCACGGCGTGGACCACGTCCTCCGGGAAGCCCAGGTCCACGGCGAGCTCGACGAGCTCCTCCGGTTCGACCGCACGGGGCGAGGTCGAGCGCGTGAACCAGAACTCGGTGGAGAACTCCTCGTACTCGTCGAGCAGAGCACGCAGCATCGCCTCGGCGTCCTTCTCCCGGAGCACCCCCACGACCAGGTTGAGCTTTCCGATCGTGAAGGCCTCCTTGATCGCGGTGGCCGCCGCACGCAGCCCGTGCGGGTTGTGCGCGGCGTCCAGGAGCACGGGCGGGGCCGTGCGGGCCAGCTCCAGCCGGCCCGGGGACTCGACCGCGCCCAGCCCCGCGCGCACCAGCTCCGGGTTCAGCTCCTTCTCCCCGCCGCCCAGGAACGCCTCGACGGCGGCGACGGCCGTCGCGGCGTTCTGTGCCTGGTGGGCGCCGAAGAGCGGCAGCAGCACGTCGGGGTAGCGCCCGGCCAGCCCCTGGATGGCGACCACCTGCCCGCCCACGGCCGTGGCCCGGGACTCGACGCCGAACTCGACGCCGCCGAAGCGGAACGGGATGCCCAGCTCCCGGGCCCGCCCGAGCAGCACCTCGGCCGCCTCCGGGTCCTGCGGGGAGGAGACCAGGAAACCGCCCGGCTTGAGGATCCCGGCCTTCTCGCGGGCGATCTCCTCGAGGGTGTCGCCCAGCATGTCGGTGTGGTCCAGGTCGATCGGGGTGACCACCGAGACCACCGCGTCGGCCACGTTCGTGGCGTCCCAGGACCCTCCGATCCCCACCTCGAGCACGACGACGTCGACCGGCGCGTCCGCGAACACGGCGAAGGCGAGCGCGGTGACCGTCTCGAAGTAGGTCAGCCGCTGCTCCCCCCGTCCGGCCAGCTCGGCGTCGACGATGTCGAGGTACGGGGCGATCTCGTCGTAGACCCGCACGAACGTCTCGTCGTCCACGGGCGCGCCGTCCACGCTGATCCGCTCCGTGACCCGGACCAGGTGCGGGCTCGTGTAGCGGCCCACCCGCAGGTCGTGGGCCAGCAGCAGCGACTCGATCATCCGGGCGGTCGAGGTCTTGCCGTTGGTGCCGGTCAGGTGGATCACGGGGGCGGCGTGCTGCGGCTCCCCGAGCACCTCCACGGCCCGCCGCACCGCGTGCAGGCGGGGCGCCATCCGGTTCTCCGGCGCCCTGTCGAGCAGCCGGGCGTAGACCTCTTCGACGGTCCGGGCGTCCCCGTTCCCGCTCACGCCCGGACCTCCCCGGAACGCGTCCCCGTGCCCGCCTCGGTCGCGGCGCCGCTCGTCGCGGGAACGACGGTCACGGTCACCGAGGGCTCCCCCACGCGCAGCTCGAGCTCGGCGGTCAGGGTCTCCCCGGCCACCAGGGCTCGGTTGGCCTCGACGGCCGCCACGGTCCGCTCGTCGGCGGTGACGACCGTGCGGATCCGGTCGGAGACGTCCAGAGCGGCGTCCTTGCGGGCCTGCTGGACCGCCCGGACCATGTCGCGGGCCGCCCCTTCGGCCTCGAGCTCGGGCGTGAGCTCGGTGTCGAGGACCAGGAACCCGCCGCCGGGCAGGACGGTCACGCCCCGCGAGCCGGCCGCGGCGTCCTCCGCCACGACGGTCTCGAGCTCGTACTCCCCCTCCAGGAGCCGGACGCCGCCGGCCGTGACGGTGCCGTCCTCGGCCGTGCTCCAGTCCCCGGACTTCGCGGCCCTGATCACCGCCTGCACCCCCTTGCCCAGGCGCGGGCCGGCGGCGCGGGCGTTGACCCTCAGCTGCTGGGAGATGCCGAACTCCTCCGCGGAGGCCTCTGCGGCGTCCAGCAGGGTCACGGACTTGAGGTTGAGCTCGTCCGCGATGATCTGCTCGAACGTGCCCGCCAGCTCGGCGCCGCCGGGGACGACCACGGTCATCCCGGCCAGCGGCTGGCGCACCCGCAGCTTGTGGGCCTTGCGCAGGGCCGACCCGTTGGAGCAGATGGTCCGGGTGGTCTCCATCCGGGCCACGAGCCCGGCCTCTGCGGGGAACCGGGAGGCGTCCGGCCAGTCGGTCAGGTGCACCGAGCGCTCGCCCGTCAGCCCTCGCCAGATCTCCTCCGTGACCAGGGGCAGCAGCGGGGCCGCGGCCCGGCAGACGGTCTCCAGGCAGGTGTACAGGACGTCGAAGGCGTCGGTGTCCTCCGCGAAGAACCGGTCCCGGGAACGGCGCACGTACCAGTTCGTGAGGGTGTCCATGTAGGCGCGCAGGTGCTCGGCCGCGCCCGAGACGTCGTAGCGGTCGAACGCCTCCTTGACGTCGGTGACCAGGCGGCCGGTGGCCGCCAGCACGAAGCGGTCCATGACGTGGCTCGTCTCGTGGCGGGCGCGCGCCTCGTGGCCGGCCCCGCCGTTCGCGGCGTTCGTGTACAGCCCGAAGAAGTGGTAGACGTTCCACAGCGGCAGCAGCATCTGCCGCACGCCGTCGCGGATCCCCTGCTCCGTGACGATGAGGTTCCCGCCGCGCAGGATGGGGCTGGACATCAGGAACCACCGCATGGCGTCGGCGCCGTCCCGGTCCAGGACCTCGTTGACGTCAGGGTAGTTGCGCAGGGACTTGGACATCTTGTGCCCGTCCGAGCCGAGCACGATGCCGTGGCTGATGACGTTGCGGAACGCGGGCCGGTCGAAGAGCGCGGTGGCCAGGATGTGGAGGGTGTAGAACCAGCCGCGGGTCTGGCCGATGTACTCCACGATGAAGTCCCCGGGGTTGTGGGTCTCGAACCACTCCCGGTTCTCCATGGGGTAGTGCACCTGGGCGTAGGGCATCGACCCGGAGTCGAACCACACGTCGAGCACCTCGGGCACCCGCCGCATCGTGGAGCGTCCGGTGGGGTCGTCGGGGTTCGGGCGGGTCAGCTCGTCGATCCACGGCCGGTGCAGGTCCACCTCGCCGCGGTCGTTGCGGGGCAGCCGGCCGAAGTCGGCCTCCAGCTCCGCGAGGGAGCCGTAGACGTCGCGGCGCGGGTGCTCGGGGTCGTCGGACTCCCAGACCGGGATCGGCGAGCCCCAGTAGCGGTTGCGGGAGATCGACCAGTCCCGGGCGTTCTCCAGCCACTTGCCGAACTGGCCGTCCTTCACGTTCTCCGGGATCCAGTTGATCTGCTGGTTGAGCTCGACCATGCGGTCCTTGATCCGGGTGACCTCCACGAACCACGAGGACACCGCCCGGTAGATGAGCGGGGTCCGGCAGCGCCAGCAGTGCGGGTACGGGTGCTCGTACGTGGCCTGGCGGACCAGCTTGCCCCGCTCCTTGAGGTCCCGGACCACCGTGCGGGCCACGTCCTTGTCGAAGACGTTCAGCCCGGCGATCCCGGCCAGGGGCGCGCCCTCGGCCAGCCCCTCGTCGGCGAAGAGCCGGTAGAACACCCCGGACTCGTCGAGCGAGAGCACCACCGGGATGCCGTAGGCGGCGCACACGTTCTGGTCGTCCTCGCCGTAGGCGGGCGCCTGGTGCACCAGGCCGGTGCCGTCGGTCGTGGTGACGTAGTCCGCCACGACGAACTGCCAGGAGGTGCCCGTGCCGAAGCGCTCGTCGTCGGCGAAGTAGTCCCACAGCCGCTCGTAGCGCAGACCCTCCAGGTCCGCGCCGGGGTGACGGGCGGTCACCGCGGCCGCCGCTGCGGCCGCGGGGTCCTCGGCGTCGCCGTAGCCCAGGTCCTTGGCATGGGCGCCCAGCAGCTCCTCGGCGACCATGAATCGCCGGCCCGCGAGCTCGCCGGCCCCGGGGACCACGGCGTAGACGATCCCGGGGCCCACGGCGATCGCCTGGTTGGTCGGCAGCGTCCACGGGGTGGTCGTCCAGGCGAGGGCCTCCACTCCCGCGAGCTCGGCGGCCAGCTCGGGCCGGACGGCCCACGAGGCGTCGTCGAGCACGGGGAAGGTGACGGTGACGGTCTGGTCCTGGCGGTCCTTGTAGACGTCGTCGTCCATCCGCAGCTCGTGGTTGGACAGCGGCGTCTCGTCCTTCCAGCAGTAGGGCAGGACGCGGTAGCCCGAGTAGACCAGGCCCTTGTCGTCGAGCGCCTTGAACGCGGCGATCACCGACTCCATGTACTCCGGGTTGAGGGTCTTGTAGTCGTTGTCGAAGTCGACCCAGCGGGCCTGGCGGGTGACGTAGTCCTGCCACTCGGAGGCGTACTTCATGACGGAGGACCGGCAGGCGTCGTTGAACGCCGCGACGCCCATCCGCTCGATCTCCTGCTTGTCGGCCATCCCGAGCTGCTGCATCGCCTCGAGCTCGGCGGGCAGGCCGTGGGTGTCCCAGCCGAAGCGGCGCTCCACGCGCCGGCCCTGCTGGGTCTGGTACCGGGCGACGAGGTCCTTGGCGTAGCCGGTGAGCAGGTGCCCGTAGTGCGGCAGGCCGTTGGCGAAGGGCGGGCCGTCGTAGAAGACGAACTCGTTCGAGCCGTTCTCGCCCGGATCGCGCTGGTCGACGCTGGCCTGGAACGTGTGGTCCTGCGCCCAGTAGGCGAGGACGCGCTCCTCGACGGCCGGGAACGCCGGCGCGGCGGGGACGCCGCGGGCCTCGGGGTCGGTGCTGGCCTTGGGGTAGACGGGCTGGTCTGACACGGGGTCCATCCTCGTTCTGACGTCGGTGCTGCTCGTGCGGGTCAGGGTGCAAGGACGCTTCGCCCGGGGCGCAACGCGGTACCACCTCGCTTGCGGTCCGCCTCCCTGCCGGGACACGGGCCGCCGCTCGTCGACTGCTGTGACGGGCTTACCCGTCCGGTTCTACTGAGGACCACCGGTCCCGTTCTTCCGGAGGCTCCCCGGTGATGGCCGGATCGACGCCGTGATGACTGCCCCTCATGTTAACCCACACCGGCGGCGCCCCGTGAGGCCACCGCCCTCCGGCCCCGCGGACTCCTCGCGAGGTTGCACGAGAGGGCCACGGACGACTGGTGC
>NZ_JBISWL010000117.1:0-5777 GCF_044462265.1 Kocuria rhizosphaerae | reverse complement strand
CGCGGAGGGGGGAGGGGTGGGGACAGCGCCGGTCAGGAGCCGCGGATCAGCTTGTGCGGGGCGGCCTGCGCGACCGGTTTGATCGTCACGGTGTCCAGGTCCACGTGGTGCGGCAGGTTCACGGCGAACGCGCAGACCTGGGCCACGTCCTCGGAGGTCAGCGGCTTGTCCACGCCGGCGTAGACCTTCTCCGCGGCCTCCTCGTCCCCGCCGAGCCGGTTGAGCGAGAACTCCGGGGTGTGCACGAGGCCGGGGGCGATCTCCACGACGCGCACGTTGTGCTCCGCCTCCTCGAGGCGCAGGGCCTCCGTCATGGCGCGCTCGGCGTACTTCGCGGCGTTGTAGCCGCCTCCGCCCTCGTACGCCCGGTGCGCGGCCAGCGAGGTGAGGTTGAGCACCGTGCCCTCCCCGTTCTCGCGCAGGGCCGGGAGGAACGCCCGGGTCAGGCGCATCGTGCCCAGCACGTTCACCTCGTACATCCACTCCCAGTCCTCCGTGCGCGCGTCCGCCACGCGGTCCGTGCCGCGGGCGCCGCCGGAGATGTTGAGCAGTGCGTCCATGCGGTGCTGCTCGCCCAGGACCCGGTCGCGCAGCTCGGCGACCTGGGCCTCCGAGGTGATGTCGCAGGGCGCGGCGATCGCCCCGGTCTGCCGGGCGAGGTCCTCGAGTCGCTCGGCTCGCCGGGCCACCGCGTAGACGGTCCAGCCCGCGCGGCGCAGTTCGCGCGCGGTGGCCTCCCCGATGCCCGTGGACGCGCCGGTGACGACGGCGACCTTGCCGGTGTGGGTGTTCGAGCTGTGCTGTTCGGTCATGGGGGCCACGGTAGCCCGGGCCAGTGCGGGCCGGAAGCCCGGACCGGCGAGGGCCCGGGGCGTCGCGGGACACGCGGGCGGTCGTGAGAGACTGGTCCGCATGGCTGACAACACGCAGGGCACAGACACGCCCGGACCCACGACGGTGACCGTTCCCGACAAGCCCGCGCTGGAGGGGCTGGAGGCGAAGTTCTCGGCGCGGTGGCGCGAGGAGGCGACGTTCCGCTTCGACCGCGACACCGAGCGGGCCCAGGTCTACTCGATCGACACCCCGCCACCCACGGCGTCGGGCTCCCTGCACGTCGGGCACATGTTCTCCTACACGCAGACCGACGTCGTCGCCCGCTACCAGCGGATGACCGGCAAGAACGTGTTCTACCCGATGGGCTGGGACGACAACGGCCTGCCCACGGAGCGCCGCGTGCAGAACTACTTCGGCGTGCGCTGCGACCCGGCCGTGCCCTACGACCCGGACTACCAGCCCCCGGCGAAGCCGGCGCGCAACGAGCGGGACTTCGAGCAGGTCTCCCGCAAGAACTTCATCGAGCTGTGCGAGCGCCTGGCCGTGGACGACGAGAAGGTCTTCGAGGACCTCTTCACGCGTCTGGGCCTGTCCGTGGACTGGGACCTGACCTACCGGACCATCGACGACCACTCCCGGCGGGTGTCCCAGAAGGCGTTCCTGGCGAACCTCGCCGCCGGCGACGCCTACCTCGCCGATGCCCCCACCCTGTGGGACGTCACCTTCCGCACCGCCGTGGCCCAGGCCGAGCTCGAGGACCGGGAGCGCCCCGGTGCCTACCACCGGGTGGCGTTCTCCCGGGCGGAGGGCGAGCCGGTGCACATCGAGACGACCCGTCCGGAGCTGCTGCCCGCCTGCGTGGCGCTGGTCGCCCATCCCGACGACGAGCGGTACCAGCCCCTGTTCGGCTCCACCGTGGTCTCGCCGCTGTTCGGCGTGGAGCTGCCCGTCCTGGCCCACCACCTCGCCCAGCCGGACAAGGGCTCGGGCATCGCCATGATCTGCACCTTCGGCGACCTCACCGACGTCACGTGGTGGCGGGAGCTCGAGCTGCCCACCCGGCCCGTCGTCGGGCGCGACGGCCGCATCCTGGCCGAGACTCCCGAGTGGATCCGCGGCGAGGGCCCCGAGGCCGCCTACGCGGAGCTCGCCGGCAAGACCGTCTTCTCCGCCAAGGAGAAGGTCGTGGAGCTGCTGCGCGAGTCCGGGGACCTGGAGGGCGAGCCGAAGCCGGTCGTGCACACCGTGAACTTCTACGAGAAGGGCGACAAGCCCCTCGAGGTCGTCACGTCCCGCCAGTGGTACATCCGCAACGGCGGCCGCGACGCCGCCCGGCGCGAGCGCATGCTCGCCCGCGGCGCGGAGCTGACCTGGCACCCGACGTTCATGAAGGCGCGCTACGACGACTGGGTCGCGGGCCTCAACGGCGACTGGCTGGTCTCCCGCCAGCGCTTCTTCGGCGTCCCGATCCCCGTCTGGTACCCGCTCGACGCGCACGGGGAGCCGGTCTACGACTCCCCCATCGTGCCCTCGGAGGAGCAGCTGCCCGTGGACCCCGCCGCGGAGCCGGCCCCGGGGCACGACGAGTCCCAGCGCGACGTCCCGGGCGGTTTCACGGGCGACCCGGACGTGTTCGACACGTGGGCGACGTCGTCGCTGAGCCCGCAGATCGTGACGGGCTGGTCCCACGACCCCGACCTGCACGCGAAGACCTACCCGATGGACCTGCGCCCGCAGGCCCACGAGATCATCCGCACCTGGCTGTTCTCCTCGGTGGTGCGCGCCGACGCGATCACCGACTCGCTGCCGTGGACCGACGCCACGATCTCCGGCTGGGTCCTGGACCCGGACCGGAAGAAGATGTCCAAGTCCAAGGGCAACGTGGTGGTCCCCACCGACACCCTGGACAAGTTCGGCTCGGACGCGGTCCGCTACTGGGCGGCCTCCGCCCGCCTCGGCGCGGACACCGCCTTCGACGAGGGGCAGATCAAGATCGGCCGCCGGCTCGCGATCAAGCTGATCAACGCCTCCAAGTTCGTCCTGGCCCAGGGCGTCCACGAGGGCTCCGTGCTGGGCGCGGGCGTCGCGGCCGACGTCGTGACGGAGCCCCTCGACCGGGCCCTGCTGGCGCAGCTGGCCACGGTGGTCGAGCGCGCCACCCAGGCGTTCGCCGACTACGAGTACGCCAGGGCCCTGCAGCTGACCGAGCAGTTCTTCTGGACGTTCACCGACGACTACGTCGAGCTCGTCAAGGACCGGGCCTACGGCGCCCGCGGCGAGGCCGCCCAGGCCTCCGTGCACGCGGCGCTCGCGACCACCCTGGACGCCCTGCTGCGCCTCTTCGCCCCGGTCCTGCCCTTCGCCACGGACGAGGTGTGGTCCTGGTGGCGGGCGGGCTCCGTGCACCGGGCCGCGTGGCCGAGCCCCGAGGGCTTCGCCGGCGCAGTGGCGGACGCCGACCCCGAGATCCTCACGACCGTGGGCGAGGCCCTGTCCGGGCTGCGCAAGGCGAAGTCCGAGGCCAAGGTCAAGCAGCGCACCGAGGTCCGCTCGGCGACCATCGCGGCCGCCGCCGGGGAGGTCGCCCGCCTCGAGGCGGGCCTGGGCGACCTCAAGGCCGCCGGCAACGCCGCCGAGCTCATGCTCGTGGCCGGCGACGAGGGCCTCAGCGTCCGCGACGTCGAGCTGGCTCCGGCCGACCAGCCCGCCCGGTAGACGGCGGACCGCTCCCACCGGGCGAGCGCACGAGGGCCCGGCCGCCGCGGCGGCCGGGCCCTCCTTCCTGCGGGTGCACGCTCCTGCGTGCGGGTGCTTCCTCCTGTGTGCCGACCCGGCCTCGCGCGTGCCGGACCGTCGCGCGCAGGGGGCCGCGGAGCGGGGCACCGTCCGCCGACCGCGGCTCAGTCGAAGATCGGGCCCTCGTCGCGTCCCCGCTTGAGCTCGTAGAACCCGTGGTGGGAGATCAGCCCGAGGCAGCCGTCCCAGACCCGTGCGGCGTCCTCGCCCTTGGGTGCCGGGGTGAAGACGGGGCCGAAGAAGCCCACGCCGTTGACGGAGATGCACGGCGTGCCGATGTCCTTGCCGGCGACCGCCTGGGCCGCCTCGGTGGAGGCGCGCAGCGCGGCGTCGTGCTCGGTGGAGTCCTTGGCCGCGGCGAGCTCGGCGGGCAGCCCGACCTCCTCCAGCGACTCCGCGATGATCCGCTCCAGGTCCTCGATGCCGCCGGGGTGGCGGCGGGTGCCCATCGCGTCGTAGAGCTTCTTGAGGTACTCGTCGCCGTGGGCGCTCGCGGCGGCCTGCACCACGCGGACCGGCCACATCGACTCCACGTGGCCGTGGTGCTGGTTGTCCTCGTTGTTCTCGTTGAGAATGCCCAGCGAGATGATCCGCCACGTCACCTCGACGTCACGCAGGCGCTCCACCTCCTCCATCCAGCGGGAGGTCATCCAGGCCCAGGGGCACAGCGGGTCGAACCAGAACTCCACCTTGTCCGTCATCGGCTTCCTTCCTCGTGGTGCGCCCGCCCGGGTGGCGGACACGTCATCGAGTACAAGCCGCGCGTCAGGCCGTTTTGTTCCGGTTCTGCTCCTCGCGGATCATCTCGTGCGTGATGATCTCCGGCTCGCCCTGCTTCGTCACGGCCTCTGCCGTCACCAGCACGGCGGCGATGTCGTCCCGGCTGGGGAGCTCGAACATCACCGGCAGCAGGACGTCCTCGAGGATGGCCCGCAGGCCGCGCGCGCCCGTGCCGCGCTGGA
The DNA here is from genome assembly GCF_044462265.1 of Kocuria rhizosphaerae. NCBI lineage: Bacteria > Bacillati > Actinomycetota > Actinomycetes > Micrococcales > Micrococcaceae > Kocuria > Kocuria rhizosphaerae. The sequence continues at coordinate 1,185 of NZ_JBISWL010000117.1, read as the reverse complement.
TCGCGAGCTCCGCCACGGCGATCAGCGCCTCGGGGTCGAAGGTCAGCTCGACGCCGTCGAGCTGGAACATCTTCTTGTACTGCTTCACGAGCGCGTTGCGGGGCTCCGTGAGGATGCGGGTGAGGTCCGGGACCGTGAGCTCCCGCAGGGTGGTGACCACGGGCAGCCGGCCGATGAGCTCGGGGATCAGCCCGAACTTCAGCAGGTCCTCGGGCATGACGTCGGCCATCAGGTCGTGCCGGGGGCCGCTCGCCTTCAGCGCCGCCCCGAAGCCGATGCTCGTGTGCCCCGCACGGGAGTCCACGATCTCCTCGAGCCCGGCGAACGCGCCGGCCACGACGAACAGCACGTTCGTGGTGTCGATCTGGATGAACTCCTGCTGCGGGTGCTTGCGGCCGCCCTGCGGGGGCACCGAGGCGACCGTGCCCTCCAGGATCTTCAGCAGCGCCTGCTGGACGCCCTCGCCGGAGACGTCCCGGGTGATGGAGGGGTTCTCGGACTTGCGCGAGATCTTGTCGATCTCGTCGATGTAGATGATCCCCGTCTCGGCCCGCTTGACGTCGTAGTCGGCGGCCTGGATGAGCTTGAGCAGGATGTTCTCGACGTCCTCGCCCACGTAGCCGGCCTCTGTCAGGGACGTGGCGTCGGCCACGGCGAAGGGGACGTCCAGCTTCCGGGCCAGCGACTGCGCCAGGTACGTCTTCCCGGAGCCGGTCGGGCCCACCAGGAGGATGTTCGACTTGGCGATCTCCACGTCCTCGTCACCGGCCGCAGTGGCCAGGGACAGGGGCTTGCCGTTCTCGCCGGCGCGGACCCGCTTGTAGTGGTTGTACACCGCCACGGACAACGCCCGCTTGGCCGTCTCCTGGCCGACGACGTACTGGTGCAGGTGCTGGTAGATCTCGTGGGGCGTCGGGAGCTCCTGCTGCTCGAGGTCCTTGACCTCGCTCAGCTCCTCCTCGATGATCTCGTTGCACAGCTCGATGCACTCGTCGCAGATGTAGACCCGGGGGCCCGCGATGAGCTTGCGGACCTGCTTCTGGCTCTTGCCGCAGAAGGAGCACTTGAGCAGATCCGCGGTCTCGCCGATGCGCGCCATGAAACAGTCCTCTGATCGGGAACGGGAATCCTCGTCCCAGGATAGGTGAGGACCGGCCGCCGCCCCAACACCCGGACCCCGGTGCG
>NZ_JBISWL010000116.1:0-1508 GCF_044462265.1 Kocuria rhizosphaerae | reverse complement strand
CGCACCGGGGTCCGGCGGGACGCCGCCGGTCAGGACGTGACGGTCGCGGGCTTGTGAATCTTGCGGGACTCCAGCACGTGGTCCACGATGCCGTACTCCTTGGCCGCGGACGCGGTGAGGATCTTGTCGCGCTCGATGTCGCGGTTGACCTCCTGCGCCGTCTTGCCCGAGTGCAGCGCGAGGGTGTCCTCGAGCCACTCGCGCATCCGCATGATCTCGTTGGCCTGGATCTCGATGTCGGAGGCCTGTCCCCCGCCCTGGCCGGACATCGCCGGCTGGTGGATGAGCACCCGGGCGTTGGGCAGGGCGAGGCGCTTGCCCGGCGTGCCGCCGGCCAGCAGCACGGCCGCCGCGGAGGCCGCCTGGCCCAGGCACACGGTCTGGACCTCGGGGCGGATGAACTGCATCGTGTCGTAGATCGCCGTCATCGCGGTGAAGGAGCCGCCCGGGGAGTTGATGTACATCGTGATGTCCCGGTCGGCGTCCTGCGCCTCGAGCACCAGCAGCTGGGCCATCACGTCGTCCGCCGAGGCGTCGTCCACCTGGACGCCCAGGAAGATGATCCGGTCCTCGAAGAGCTTGGTGTAGGGGTTCTGCCGGCGGTACCCGTAGGGGGTGCGCTCCTCGAAGTCCGGCAGCACGTAGCGGCTGGTCGGCAGGGCGGCCGCGGAGCCGGCCGTGGACGAAGGTCCGTGGGTGTAGGTCATGGTTGAAGTCCTCGCGAGTCTGAAGGGCTGGCCTGGTCGTGGTGTGGGACCGCCGAGGTCCTACTCCTGGTCCTTCATGGTCCCGCCGCCGCCGGTCATGGAGCCGGCCGAGCTGGCGATGTGATCGAAGAAGCCGTAGTCCAGGGCCCGCTGGGCGTCGAACCAGTTGTCGCGGTCCGCGTCCCGGAGGATCGTGTCCAGGTCCTGGCCGGTCTGCTCCGCGGTGAGCTCCGCGAGGCGGCGCTTCATCGACAGGATGAGCTCGGCCTGCACCCGGATGTCCGAAGCCGTGCCGCCCATGCCGCCGGAGGGCTGGTGCATGAGGATCCGGGCGTTGGGCGTCGCATAGCGCTTGCCCTTCGTCCCGGAGGACAGCAGGAACTGGCCCATCGACGCGGCCAGGCCGGTGGCCACGGTCACGACGTCGTTCGGGATCAGCTGCATCGTGTCGTAGATCGCCATGCCCGCGGTGACCGAACCGCCCGGGGAGTTGATGTACAGGAAGATGTCCGCCTGCGGGTCCTCGGCGGAGAGCAGCAGCATCTGCGAGCAGATGAGGTTCGCGTTGTCGTCGCGCACCTCCGAGCCGAGCCAGATGATGCGTTCCTTGAGCAGCCGGTTGTAGACGTAGTCGTCCTGGCCGCCCATCGGGCCGCCGCCCTGCATGCGGGGGCCGGTGGAAGATGCGTGGGTCGAGCCGAACGGCGACTCGTGAGCGGAGGTCATGGAGCAGTGCCTCTTTCGTCCGTGTGGTCCGGTGATCTCTGAACAGAACCCTAGTGCCCGCCCCGGCCCGGGGCC
>NZ_JBISWL010000115.1:0-49522 GCF_044462265.1 Kocuria rhizosphaerae | reverse complement strand
GACTGGCGGGACCGGGCGGCCTACGCGTGCGGGCCCGCCGACTTCCTCGACGCCGCCGAGTCCCTCTGGCAGCGGGAGGAGGGGCAGCTGCGCGTCGAGCGCTTCGCAGCGCCCGTCGCGCCCGGAACCGGCGGTGCGGGCGGTCGCGTGACGTACGAGAAGTCCGACGCGGAGGTCGACTCCGACGGCGCCACGACCCTGCTGGCCGCCGGCGAGGACGCGGGTCTCATGATGCGCAGCGGCTGCCGGATGGGGATCTGTCACGCGTGCGTGACCCCGCTGCTCTCCGGCCAGGTCCGGGACACCCGCACCGGCGAGGTCCACGGCGAGCCCGGGCACCTCGTGCAGACGTGCGTCTCCACGGCCGCCGGGCCCGTGAGCCTCGACGCCTGACCCGTCGTTCACCTCGTCGTCCTCTTCTCGTCCCCCTTCCCCAGACCCGTTCCCGAAGGAGCGCGCCATGACCATCGTCACCCCCTTCCTGCTCGACTCCGGTGGAGGCACCCGCACCACCAAGCCGTCCGCCGCCGCCCACCTCACCGACGAGCAGATCGAGGAGCTCGGCCGTGAGCTCGACGCCCTGCGCGAGTCCGTGATCGCCACCCGCGGGGCCGCGGACGCGGCCTACATCCGCCGGGTCATCGGCGTCCAGCGCTCGCTCGAGCTCGCCGGGCGCGCCACGCTGCTGTTCGCCAAGCACAAACCCGCCTGGATCGCCGGCACCGGCATGCTGACCGTCGCCAAGATCCTGGAGAACATGGAGATCGGCCACAACGTGCTGCACGGCCAGTGGGACTGGATGCGCGACCCCGACATCCACTCCACCACCTGGGAGTGGGACTTCGTGACCCCGTCCAAGGCGTGGCAGCACACCCACAACGACCTGCACCACACCTGGACCAACGTCCTGGGCAAGGACCGCGACGTCGGGTACAACATCTTCCGCGTGGACGAGGAGCAGCCCTGGAAGTGGTGGAACCTGGGCAACCCGCTGTACAACGCGCTGCTCGCCCCCGTCTTCGAGTGGGGGATCGCGATCTACGACCTCGAGCTGGACGAGGTCCGCGAGGGGCGCAAGCCCAAGTCCGAGCTCAGGCGGTCCCTGAAGGCCCTCGGGGCGAAGTTCGCGAAGCAGGCCGCCAAGGACTACGTGGCCACACCTGCTGCCGCGGCACTGACCGGGTCCGCCAAGCAGGCCCTGACAGGGACCCTCGCCGCCAACGCCGCCCGCAACGTCTGGGCGCACGCCGTGATCTTCTGCGGCCACTTCCCCGAGGGCGTGGACACCTTCACCGAGGAGCAGATCGAGGACGAGACCCGCGGCGACTGGTACGTGCGGCAGATGCTCGGCTCCGCCAACATCTCCGGGTCCAAACTGATGCACCTGATGACCGGCAACCTCTCCTTCCAGATCGAGCACCACCTCTTCCCGGACCTGCCCTCGAACCGCTACGCGGAGGTCGCCGTGAAGGTCCGGGAGATCTGCGAGCGGTACGGGCTGTCCTACACCACCGGGCCGCTGCCGAAGCAGGTCGGCTCCTCCTGGGCGAAGATCTTCCGCCTGGCCCTGCCCTGACCCGCCCCCTCCCGCTCCCCTCCGGGGGTCGGCCCGGCTGATGCCGTCCTCCGCTGCGGAGGGCGGCATCAGCCGTACGACCGCTCGAACCGGTGGAGCGGCGGCGCGGGGCGGCGCCGGGTGGTGCCGGGCGTCGTTGGTAGGCTCACCGGACCCGCACGAAAGGCAGGCCATGAGCTCTCCCCAGCGCGTCCTCATCACCGGTGCCACCGGCTACGTCGGAGGGCGCCTGGTGCCGCGCGTGCTCGAGGCCGGCCACCGGGTCCGCGTCGCCGTCCGGTCCCCGGGCAAGCTCCGGTCCGTGCCGTGGCGGGAGCAGGTGGAGATCCACGAGACGGATCTCAACGACCTCGCGGGCATGACCGCCGCGTGCCGGGACGTGCACACCGTGTACTACCTGGTGCACTCCATGGGCGGCTCCCGGCACTTCGAGGAGCAGGAGGCCGAGATGGCCCGGACCGTGGCGCGGGCCGCCGAGCAGGCCGGGGTGCGACGGATCGTCTACCTCTCCGGGCTGCACCCGGAGGGCGTGGAACTCTCCCAGCACATGCGCTCGCGGGTCCGGGTCGGCGAGATCTTCCTGGCCGGCACGGTTCCGGCGGTCGTCCTCCAGGCCGGTGTGGTCATCGGCTCGGGCTCGGCGTCCTTCGAGATGATCCGCCACCTCGGCGACACCCTGCCCGTGATGCCGGCGCCGTCATGGGTGACCAACAGCATCGAGCCCATCGCCGTGCGGGACGTCCTGTACTACCTGGTCCGCGCGATGGACCTGCCCGAGGACCTGAACCGGACCTTCGACATCGGCTCCCGGGACGTCATGACCTACGCGGACGCCATGCGCCGCTACGCCCGCGTGGCCGGGCTGCGACGGCGCCGGGTGTTCCACCTGCCGCTGCCCCTTCCGCGCCTGTCCGGGTTCTGGGTGGGCCTGGTGACGCCCATCCCCCTGGACCTTGCCGTGCCGCTCGTCCAGTCCCTGCAGCACGACGCCGTGGCGAAGGAGCACGACATCGACGACCTCGTCCCCCTGCCGCCGGGGGGCCTCACCGGCTACCGCCGCGCCGTGGCGCTGGCCCTGCAGAAGATCGAGGACAACAGCGTGGAGACCACGTGGGACGTCCACTACGGCTCGGCCGAGGCCGCCGCCGACCCCTTGCCCTCGGACCCGGACTGGGCGGGCCGGACGGTCTTCGTGGACGAGCGCAGCCGCACCGGTCCCGCCCGGCCGGAGCAGGTGTGGCGGGTCGTCGAGTCCATCGGCGGGCGCAACGGCTGGTACTCCCTGCCCCTGGCCTGGCGGGTCCGCGGCGCGGTGGACAAGCTGGTGGGCGGCGCCGGTCTGAACCGGGGGCGCCGCGACCACACGGACCTCCGGGTGGGAGAGTACGTGGACTGGTGGCGCGTCGAGGACCTGGAGGAGGGACGCCGGCTGCTCCTGCACGCGGAGATGAAGGCCCCCGGTCGTGCGTGGCTGGAGCTGTCCGTGGAGCCCGAGGGCACCGGCAGCCGGTACCGGCAGCGCGCGATCTTCTTCCCGAAGGGCCTGCCCGGCCGGCTCTACTGGTGGGGCGTCTGGCCCTTCCACGGGCTGATCTTCCCGTCCATGGCCCGCAACATCCTGGCCGCGGCCCACGCCCTGGACGGCGGTGCCGAGGGGGACGTCCTCGGGCAGCGGTCTGCCGCGAAGGGAGCATCCGGGCACGGGGCCCCGGCGGAGGACGCGTCCCGCGACTGACTCAGCCCGGACCCGCCACCGGCCGGGGGCCGGGGCGGCCCCACTCGCTCCAGGAGCCGTCGTAGACGGCGACGTCCTCGCGCCCGGCCAGGTGGGCGCCCAGGGCGAGCACGCACGCGGTGATGCCCGAGCCGCAGCTGGTGACCACGCCGTGGCCCTCGGGGACGACGGCGTCGATCCGCTCCCTCAGCCGCGGGAGCGGCAGCAGGTGCCCGTCCGGCCCCTGGAGCTCGGTGTACGGGAGGTTGACCGCTCCCGGCATGTGCCCGGGGCGCAGGCCCGGCCGCGGCTCCGGCTCCGTGCCCGCGAACCGTCCCGCCGAACGGGCGTCGAGGACGGTCGCGTCGGGGGCGGCCAGGGCACGGGCGACGTCGTCGGCCCCCACGAAGAACCCCGCACGGGGCACCAGCTCGACGTCGCCGGGCTCGGCCGGGGGCGCGGCGTGCGCCCCGGTGGGTCGGCCCTCGGCGACCCAGGCGGGCAGGCCGCCGTCGAGGACGGCGACGCGCCCGAAGCCCGCGCTGCGGAGCATCCACCAGACCCGGGGGGCGGCGAAGAGGCCCTGACCGTCGTAGGCGACGACCGTGCTGCTCCGGCGGATGCCCAGCGACCGGGCCGCCGCGGTCAGCCGCTCGGCGGAGGGCATCGTGTGCGGCAGCTCCGAGGACGGGTCCGAGAAGGGACCGTCGAGGTCCAGGAGCAGGGCGCCGGGGACGGCCTCGTCGGCGCGGTTCATGACAGAGCTGGCATCCACGAGCACCAGCCGGGGGTCGTCGCGGTGCTCGGCCAGCCACCCCGTGCTCACCACGGGCCCGGGGAGCTCGAGCGGGGCGGTGGCGTCGTCGGCAGGGATGCTGGGGTCCATGGGCCTCAGACTAGGACGTGTCGCCGTCGATGTCCCCCAGGTGCCGGATCCGGTCGTCCGCGGGGCCGTGTCCGAGCGTCCGGACGAGGTCCTGGAGCCGGTCCGTCGCCTGTGCCCAGCCGTCGTGGAAGCCCATCTCCGCATGCCGGTCCCTGTCCTCCTCGGTCCAGTGGAGGGCGCGCACGACGTGGCGGGTCCGGCCGTCCGCGTCGGACAGGTCGACGACCGTCGTCATGAACGGCACGACCGCGGGCCGGCCGGCGGGGATCCAGCCCGGGGCGAAGGCGTTGGTGAACACCAGCCGCCGCTGCGGAACGGCGTCCAGGAACACCGCGACGCCGTCGGACAGCTCGCCGCCCGGCCCGCGCATGACGATGTGGGACGTTCCCCCGGGACGCGGCTCCAGGGTCTTCACCTCGGTCGTCCAGGACCGGGGGCCGAACCACTGCTCCAGCAGTGCGGGATCCGTCCAGCAGCGCCACACCACCGAGCGGGGGGCGTCCAGGACGCGCTCCAGCCGCAGCTCGAGACCCTCGGCCTCGTCTTCGGTCATCGGGCCTCCTCGGTGGTCCGAGGAATGCAGGGGTCGCCGTTCGGGGCGTCTCCCCAGTGGAACGGTTCCGCCCCGGCCGCGACAGGACCGAGGCCCGGCACCTCGACCACGGCATGGGTCCGGGCGACGCTGTGCCCGTTGACCCCGTTGACCCCGTTGACCCCGTGGCGCCCGGACGCCGAGCCGGCGGCGCCGGGGACCGCCGGGCAGGACCGGCCGATCAGGCGGTCAGCGCCCGCTCGAGGTCCTCCAGCTGGTCCTCGACGTCCTCGATCCCCACGGAGAGCCGCACCAGGTCCACGGGGACGGCCAGCGCGGTGCCCCGGACGGTGGCGTGCGTCATCTCGGACGGGTAGCAGACGAGGGACTCGACCCCTCCCAGGCTCACGGACAGCGCGTAGAGCCGCGTGCCCTCCGCCGCGGCACGGGCCGCCGCCTCTCCCCCGGCGAGGCGGAAGGAGACCATGCCGCCGAACCCGCGCATCTGCGCGGCGGCCAGGTCGTGGCCCGGGTGCTCCGGCAGCCCCGGGTAGAGGACCTGGGTGACCTCGGGGCGGCCGAGCAGCCACTCCGCGATCCGCTGCGCGCTCTCCTGGTGCCGTTCCATCCGCAGGCTCAGGGTCTTCAGCCCGCGGGCCGCGAGGTAGCTGTCCTGGGGACCGGCCACGGCCCCGGCCGCGAACTGCTGGAACGCGACCGTCTCGGCCAGCGGCGCTCCGCGCCACTCGGCCGCGCCCACGACCACGGCGCCGCCGAGGACGTCGGAGTGCCCGCCGATGTACTTCGTGGTGGAGTGCACCACGGCGTCCGCGCCGAGCAGCAGCGGGTTCTGCAGGTACGGGGAGGCGAAGGTGTTGTCGACGACCAGCAGCGCCCCGGCGTCGTGGGCGAGCTGCGCCCACGCCGCGACGTCGGCGATGCCGAGCAGGGGGTTGGACGGCGTCTCGAGCCACAGCACGCGGGTGGCGCCCGGGCGGAGGGCGGCGGCCACGGCGTCGAGGTCGGTGATGTCCACGGGCGTGGAGGCCACGTCCCACGGGGCGAGGACCTTGGTGATCAGCCGGTTCGTGCCGCCGTAGCCGTCGGCGCCGAGCACGACGTGCTCCCCCGGTCTGAGCACGGCCCGCAGCAGGGCGTCCTCCGCAGCGATCCCGGAAGCGAAGGCGAACGCCCGTTCACCGTGCTCGAGCGCGGCGAGCTGCTCCTCGAAGCCGCCGCGGGTGGGGTTCGAGCCGCGGGAGTACTCGTGCCCGGCGCGCAGGACGTTGATCCCGTCCTGGGCGAACGTGGAGGTCTGGTAGATGGGCGGGATCACTGCCCCGGTCAGGGGGTCCGGCGCCTGACCGGCGTGGACGGCGGTCGTCGTGAAACCGCGCGTGCGGACGCGGTGCGGTGCGGTGGAGGTCATGTCGCGGCTCACTTCCCGGGGGTCGAGGTGGTCTCGAGGACGCGGTCGAGGGCTTGGCGGAGGTCTGCCACGAGGTCCTCGGGGGACTCGAGGCCGATCGAGAGCCGGATCGTGGTCTCGGCGATCCCGCCGGCGATCCGCTGCTCGGGCGTCAGCCGGCAGTGCGTCATGGCCGCCGGGTGGACGACGAGGCTGCGGGTGTCGCCGATGTTGGCGACCAGCTTGAACAGCCGGAGGCTGTCGATGAACGGCCCCACGGCGTCGTCGGGGGCGGCGAGGTCGAAGGAGAACACGGACCCGGTGCCGCGCGGGAAGTCGCGGGCCGCGATCCCGGCGCCGGGGTCACCGGGCACTCCCGGGTGGTGCACCCGGGCGACGGCGGGGTGGCCGGCCAGGAACTCGGCGACCGCGAGTCCGGAGGCGGTGTGGCGGGCCACGCGCAGGTCCAGGGTCTCGATGCCCTGGATGATCTGGCTCGCGTTGAACGGGGACAGCGTGGTCCCGAGGTCGTGGACGTACTTCGCGCGGACCAGGTGCAGGTAGGGGCTCGCGCCGGCGCAGCGGTCCACGAGGCTCCGGCCGCCCCACCGGGCGCGGGCCACGGTGAACTGGGGCCACTTCCCGGGCTGCGCGCTCCAGTCGAACGTCCCCCCGTCCACCACGGCGCCGGCGAGGGAGTTGCCGTGGCCGCCCAGGAACTTGGTGGCCGAGTGCACGACGATGTCCGCGCCCTTCTCGAACGGGCGGTACAGGGCCGGGGACGCGACCGTGTTGTCGACGACGACGGGCACCCGGGCGGCCCGGGCGACGTCGGCGATCCCGGGCAGGTCCGGGAGGGTGGCCAGCGGGTTGCCGATGGACTCGAGCAGGAACGCCCGGGTGTCCGGGCGGACCGCCGCGGCCCACTCGCCCGGGGTGGTCGGGTCCACGAAGTCCACCTCGACGCCGAGGTCGGCGAACGAGTCGGTGAGCAGGTCCACGGTGCCGCCGTAGAGCTTCTCGGAGGCCACGAGGTGCTTGTCCTCGCCCTGGCCGAGCAGGGCCAGCAGCGCGACGGCGACGGCCGACTGCCCGGAGCCGGTGGCCACCGCGCCCGTGCCGCCCTCGAGATCGGCGATGCGCTGCTCGAGCACGCTGACGGTCGGGTTGCCCGTGCGGGTGTAGGTGAAGCCGGGCCGCGTCTGCGCGAACATGTGCTTCGCGGCCTCGTAGTCGGGGAACTCGTACGCCGCGGACTGGTAGATCGGCACCGTCAGGGTGCGCTGCGTGACGACGTCCTGGGTGCCCGCGTGGATCTGGCGGGTGGCGAGGTCGTGGTCGGCCACGTCGTGCTGGGTCACGGGGAGGGACAAGGCGATGCTCCTGCTGCTTGCTCTTACCCGCACCGGTCGGCCGCGGCGGGCTCGCCGCGGAGGATGCAGGCCGCTTCCTCATCCGAACCACCCACTGAGCATGGGGTTGGTGCGTGACCAAGTCGGAGCTTGGCGGTCACGTCTCGTGAAGCTGGATCAACAGTAAGCGCGCCGCTCCCGGGTGTCCCACCGCGACGCAAGATGACGCCCGTGACGGATCATGACGTCATCCGCCCGAGTACGACGCCCCCGAGTACGACGCGCTCGTGTCGACGTCCTCGAAGACCAGGAACGTCTGGGTGTCCACGACGCCGGGCAGCTGCTGGATGTGCTCGAAGATCACCTGGCGCAGGTGGACGGTGTCCACCGCCCGCACGAGGAGCATCACGTCGAAGGTGCCGCCGACCAGGGCGATGTGGTGCACCGCCGGAATGGCCTGCAGCTGCGCACAGAGGTCCCGCCAGGTGTTCTGCTGGAGCTTGAGCGTCACGTAGGCGGAGGCCTGCAGCCCCGCGCGCACCGGGTCGACCACCGCGCTGTAGCGCAGGATGACGCCCTCGTCCCGGAGCCGGTTGATGCGGGCGTAGGCGTGCGCCCGCGAGACGTGCACCGCCGCGGCGATCGCGGTCACCGACTGGCGGGCGTCCCGGGTGAGCTCGGAGAGGATCCTGCGGTCGGTCTCGTCCAGCGGGACGGGCGTGGAGGGCACGGGGAGCTCCTTCGGGTGCGGTCCGGACCTGCGTCCCGACCGGAACGGACGAACGCATGTGCTCCAGGCCACACTAGAGCATTTCGTCCACCGCAATTGCGTCCATGACTCCACTTTTCTGCACTTCTGCCGTGCCCTGGATACGAAGGCGTTCCTGTTCCCATACTTGGCGGACAGAGCAGAACCCGCCCTCCTGCCGTCCCGGCTCCGGGACCCGGGCGGGACCGACCGAGGGGACACCATGAGCCAGACCGTCGAGACCCCCGGGGACCCCATCCTCCGGGCCTCCCAGCGCTTCGGGATCACACCGGAGCAGTACATGCTCCCGGCCCGCGGCGAGATCCGGATGGTCGACCCGTCCGGACGCCTCCTGCCTCCCGCCGAGCAGGGCACCGAGCCCGGCCACGAGTACCCGCTGCCGCCCGAGGACGTGCTGCTGGAGGCCTACGAGAGGCTCGTGGTCGGCCGCCGGGTCAACGACCAGAACTCCGCACTGGTGCGCCAGGGCCGGATGGCGGTCTACCCGTCCAGCCACGGCCAGGAGGCCTGCCAGGTCGCCGCGGCCCTGTGCCTGCACGAGGGCGACTGGCTGTTCCCGACCTACCGGGACACCGTGGCGGTCATGACGCGGGGGGTGGACCCCCTGCAGGCCATGGCGATCTTCCGCGGCGAGTGGCACAGCGGCTACGACCCCCACGAGCGCCACGTGGGCATCCAGTCCACGCCCCTGACCACGCAGCTGCTGCACGCGGTCGGGGTGGCCCATGCCGCCAAGCTGCGCGGTGAGGACACCGTGGTCCTGGCGATGTGCGGGGACGGCGCGACCAGCGAGGGCGACTTCCACGAGGCCCTCAACTTCGCGGCGGTGTTCAAGCTGCCGGTGGTGTTCTTCGTGCAGAACAACGGCTACGCGATCTCCGTGCCGCTGGCCCAGCAGTCCGCGGCCCCGACGCTGGCCCACAAGGCCGTCGGCTACGGCATGGCGGGCGAGCGCGTGGACGGCAACGACCTCGTGGCCCTGCTCGCGGCCCTGCGCCGGGCGGTCGACCTCGCCCGCTCCGAGTCCGAGCCCCTCCTCGTGGAGGCCCACACCTACCGCATGCAGGCCCACACCAACGCCGACGACGCCACGCGCTACCGGGACGACGCCGAGGTGCAGGAGTGGATCGCGAAGGACCCGGTCACTCGGATGCGCGCCTACCTGGACGCGCAGGGCGTGCTCGAGGACGACGCGGAGCGGCGCATCGCCGCGCGCGCCGAGGAGGTCGCCACGACCCTGCGGGACGGGATGAACGCCGAGGTGCGGATCGACCCGCTCGAGCTCTTCCGCCACGTCCACGCCGAGCAGACCCCGCAGCTCGCCGAGCAGGAGCGCTTCCTGGCCGACGAGCTCGCCCGAGAGGAGACCGAGAAGTGAGCACCCTCGAAGCCCCCGCCCCGCCCGCCGGCGCCCCGGCCGCGAAGCCGGTGACCCTGGCCCAGGCCCTCAACACCGCCCTGGCCGACGCGATGGCCGCCGACCCCGACGTCGTCGTCTTCGGCGAGGACGTCGGCACCCTCGGCGGCGTCTTCCGGATCACCGACGGGCTCACCGAGCGCTTCGGCCGCACCCGCTGCTTCGACACCCCGCTGGCCGAGTCCGGGATCGCCGGCATGGCCGTGGGCATGGCCATGAACCGGATGCGCCCGGTGATCGAGATGCAGTTCGACGCCTTCGCCTATCCGGCGTTCGAGCAGATCGCCTCGCACATCGCGAAGATGCACAACCGCACCCGCGGTGCCGTGACCCTGCCCATCGTCATCCGCATCCCGTACGCCGGCGGGATCGGCGGCGTGGAGCACCACTGCGACTCCTCGGAGGCCTACTACGCCCACACCCCCGGCCTGAAGGTCTTCACCCCGGCCACCGTGGAGGACGCCTACCTCATGCTCCGCGAGGCGGTCGACTCGGAGGACCCCGTGGTGTTCTTCGAGCCCAAGAAGCTCTACTGGTCCAAGGCCCCGGCCGACCTGGCCGAGCTCCGGGACCGCTACGAGCAGGGTACGCACGGGCGCCGGGAGGGCCGCGCCGTCGTCGCCCGACCCGGGGACGACGTGACGATCCTGACCTACGGGCCCTCCGTGCCCACCGCCCTGGCCGCTGCCGCCGCCGCGGCGGCGGAGGGCCGCTCGCTGGAGGTCGTGGACCTGCGCACCCTCGTGCCCTTCGACGACGAAACGGTCGCCGGGTCGGTGCGGAAGACCGGCCGCGTGGTGGTCGTGGCCGAGGCCCCCGGCTTCGCGTCCGTGGCCTCGGAGATCGTGGCCCGGGTGCAGGAGCGCTGCTTCCACTCCCTGGCCGCACCGGTGCGCCGGGTGACCGGCTTCGACATCCCGTACCCCGCGCCCAAGCTCGAGGAGTACTACCTGCCCAGCGTCGACCGCATCCTCGACGCCGTGGACGACCTGCAGTGGGAGGACTGACCATGACCGTGAGGACCTTCACCCTCCCCGACCTCGGCGAGGGCCTGACCGAGGCCGAGCTCGTGACCTGGCTCGTCCGGGTGGGCGACGCCGTCGCCGTCGACCAGCCCATCGCGGAGGTCGAGACCGCCAAGTCCGCCGTGGAGGTGCCCTGCCCCTTCGCCGGGACCGTCCACGAGCTGCACGGCGCGTCCGGGCAGACCCTCGACGTGGGCGCACCCCTGATCTCCGTGGACACCGCAGACCGTGCCGGAACCCCGGCCCCGGAGGGCGGGGGGCCGAAGGGCGGTCAGTCCTACCGCGAGGAGGAGCAGGCCGGGACCGACCCGTCCTCGGGCCCCGAGCTGACCGCGGGGACCTCCTCCGGGGGGTCCGACGACGACGCCGGCTCCGGCAGCGTGCTCATCGGCTACGGCACGCCCGGCGGCGGCACGGCGGGGCGCCGGCGCAGGCCGCGACGGACGCCCGCCGCCCCCGCGGACACGGGGACGGCCGGTGCGCAGCGGGCCGCCGCCCACGACGCGATGGCCTCGTCCCCGCGGCTGGCCCCCACCGTCGTCTCCCCGATCGTGCGCAAGCTCGCCAAGGACCGGGGCGTCGACATCTCCACCGTGCGCGGTTCCGGGCCCGGCGGGCTCGTGCTGCGCCGGGACGTGCTCGCCGCGGCCTCGGGGCCGGGCACGCCGGCTGCCGCCCCCACCGGGGCGTCGGCCGGCGCGGCGTCCCGGGCGGAAGGGGCCGCCGCGTCGCCGACCCCGGAGCTGCCCGCCACCGATCCGCGGACCGGGCTGGGCGTCGCGGGGCGCACACCGGTGACCGGGGTCCGCAAGGCCGTCGCCCAGGCGATGACGCGCTCGCGCGCCGAGATCCCCGAGGCCACGGTGTGGGTCGACGTCGACGCCACACGGCTCGTCGAGCTGCGGGCCGAGCTCAAGGCGCAGGATCCCGCGGCGCCGGGGCTCATGGCGCTCATCGCCCGGTTCGTGCTCGCCGGCCTGGCCCGCTACCCCGACCTGGCGTCGCGGATCGAGACCCGGGAGGACGGCGGCCAGGAGATCGTCCGCTTCGCCGGCGTGAACCTCGGCTTCGCGGCGCAGACGGACCGCGGGCTCGTCGTGCCGAACGTCCGCGACGCCCACACCATGAGCGCCCGCCGGCTCGACGCCGAGCTCAAACGGCTCGCCGACCTGGCCCGGGCCGGCAAGGCCTCCCCCGCCGACCTCACCGGGTCCACGTTCACCCTCAACAACTACGGGGTGTTCGGCACGGACGGGGCCGCGGCGATCATCAACCACCCGGAGGTCGCGATCCTGGGCATCGGGCGGATCATCGACCGCCCGTGGGTGGTCGACGGGCAGCTGGCCGTCCGCAAGGTCACGCAGCTGTCGCTGGCCTTCGACCACCGCGTGTGCGACGGCGGGGTGGCCGGCGGCTTCCTGCGCATGGTCGCCGACGCGGTCGAGAACCCCGCGTCGGTGCTCGCCGACCTCTAGTCCGCCACCGGCCGCGAGGGGTCGTGCCACGCCGGAACGCCGCACCGACGCGGCACGACCCCTCCGCCGGGCGGGCAGGCCGGGCCGGCCGGCGGGGCGGGTCAGCCGGGCCGGCCGGCGGGGCGGGTCAGCCGGGCCGGTCCGTGACGGCCGCCCGGCGACGGAGGTCCGGGTGGTGGCGGGTCCCGAGCAGCTCGGGGCCGAGGTCGCGGACCGACGCGGCGCCCATGAGCTGCATGCTGATCCGGATCTCCTCCGCCAGCAGCTCGATCGCGCGCTCCACGCCGGCCTGCCCGCCGGCCATCAGCCCGTACAGGTAGGCCCGGCCGATCAGCACGAAGTCCGCGCCCGCGCACAGCGCCGTGATGACGTCCGCTCCGCTCATCACGCCGGAGTCGAGGATCAGCTCGACGTCCGCGCCGACCTCGTCCCGCACCTCGGGCAGGGCGTGCAGGGAGGCGGGGGCGCGGTCCAGCTGCCGGCCGCCGTGGTTGGAGACGACCAGGCCGTCGGCCCCGGCGGCACGGGACCGGCTGGCGTCCTCCCGGGTCAGCACCCCTTTGACGAAGAGCTGCCCCGGCCACTCGGAGCGGATCCACTCGAGGTCCTCGAAGGACAGCGCCGGGTCGAACATCGCGTTGGTGATGGTCGGCAGGTCCGCGCTCGTGCCGGAGAGGGACGCGAAGGTCAGGGGGTCCGTGGTGAGGAAGTTGACCCACCACTCGGGCCGGTGGGACGCGTCGGCCAGCGTTCGCAGGGTGAGCTTCGGCGGGATGACCATGCCGTTGCGCACGTCCCGGAGCCGCTGTCCCGCCACGGGAGTGTCCACGGTGACGAGCAGCGTCCCGTAGCCGCTGGCCGCCGCGCGCTCGAGCAGGTCCCGGGACCGGGCCCGGTCCTTCCACAGGTACAGCTGGAACCACCGCGTCGCGCCGGGCCCCGCGGCGGCGACCTCCTCGATCGAACGGGTGCCCATGGTCGACAGGGTGAACGGGATCCCGGCCCGCTGCGCGGCGCGCACGCCGCCTGTCTCGCCGTCGGCGTGCATGAAGCGGGTGAATCCGGTGGGGGCGATCCCGAACGGCAGGGCGGAGCGGGAGCCGGCGATCGTGGTGGACAGGTCGGGGGCGGCGATCCCGTGCAGGATGCGCGGCAGCAGCTCGACCGAGTCGAAGGCCTGCCGCGAGCGCTCCCGGGTCAGCTCGCGCTGGGCCGCGCCGTCCGTGTAGTCGAACGCCGGCCGCGGGGTGCGGCGGCGGGCGATCCGCCGGAGGTCCCAGAGGTCGGCCGCCCTGGACAGCCGTGCGGCACGGCGGTCGAGGGTCGGGGGCTCGAACCGCATGAGCGATCGCAGCTCGGACCACCGGGGCAGACGTCGCTCCATCGCGGACCTCCTGGTCGGTGTGCTCCCGCCCACCCTACGGCGCACGGCCGCCGTCCGGGCGGCACGCGGGGGCCGCCGGTCAGTCGGTCTCGGGACCGCAGCAGTACGGGCAGTCCCACTCGACCTGCGCCCAGCCGTCCTGCGGGCCCACGTGGACGCAGTGCAGGTGCGGGGCGTCCACGGCGGCGTTCCGGTGCGCGGGCTTCGTGGCACGAGGTGTCGGGAGAAGGTCGACGGTCATGATTGCTGCTCCTCGGGGAAGAACGCTGTCCGGTCGCATGCCGGCCGGTTCCTCCAGTATGAGACAGCTCACACATCAGCAACAGCGGAAGTTTCCGACGACTACCGGTCAGCAGAACTGATGAGTGGCTCCGGCCCGCGGCGCCGCCGGGGAGCGCGGGAGGCCGGTCTCAGCGGGTCAGCGACCAGCTCCAGATCAGCAGCATGGTCACCAGGAAGCCCGTCACGTAGTTGAGCCACAGGAACCTCTTCCAGCCCCGGTTGGCGCGCTCGCACCCGGCGTCGTCGATGGTGAGGAACGGCACGAGGTTGGCCAGGTACGGCAGGACGAGGAAGGACGCCAGCGGCCCGGGCCACGGGGTCAGGAGCAGCAGCGTCCCCGCGACGGCGTAGAGGACCGCGGCGGCCCGGACGGTGGCGCGGGCGCCCAGGACCGTGGCGATCGAGCGCAGCCCGCCCTCGCGGTCCGCCTGCACGTCCTGGACGGCGCCGAAGGCCTGGGAGGCCATGGACCACAGGAAGAACGCTCCGCACAGGGCCACGGTGCCCGCGGACCAGCCTGCCCCGGCGAGCACGAGCCCGTACACGGCCGGGGACACGAAGTGGGTCGCCGAGGTCGCCGAGTCCAGGAACGGCACCTCCTTGAACCGCAGGCCCCGGAGGCTGTAGGCCACCACCGCGAACAGGCTGACGGCGAGCACGGCTCCCGCCGCGGCCCCGCCGGCCGGGAACAGGTGGAGCAGGAACGGCAGCGCGACCAGCACGGAGCCCACGAGGATCATCCGGTGCTCGGAGCGGTCCACGAGCGCTCCCTCGACACCGCCCTTGCGGGGATTGCGGAGGTCGGACTCGTAGTCGAAGACGTCGTTGATCCCGTACATCAGGAGGTTGTAGGGAAACAGGAAGAACAGCGTGCCCACGACCAGGGACAGGTCCACCCGGCCGGTGGTCAGCACGTAGGCGGCCGCGAACGGGAAGGCGGTGTTGATCCAGGAGACGGGCCGGGACGTGGCCACGAGCGTGCGCACGGTGGAGCCCAGCCGCCCGCGCTCGGCGAGCCCCCACCACAGGGCCGGGAGGAGGAGCAGGGCCGCGAGCGGGTACGCGAGGTCCTCGACCGGCGCCAGCCCGATCCGCAGCCCCGTGATGCGCCCGTCCCCGTAGTCGAAGAGCCCGGCGGCGATCATGAGGCTGTCGAAGACCACGGTGAGCACGGCCAGGACCGCGAAGCACAGCGCGAGGACCGGCACGGCCCGGCGCGGTGGGGGCGCCGGGGAGGGCCGGCGCACGAGCAGGGTCGCGGGCACCACGGCGAGGGCGAGGAACACGGGGATGATCAGCGCGTAGGTCACGGGGCGCCCGCCCCCCGGGAGGCGGCGGGGGCGGAGCGGCGGGCCGTGAACTGCTCCACGAGCCGGACGAGGTTCATGGTGAGGTAGCAGAGGAAGACGAGGAACACGATCTCCTCGACCGGCAGCTGGGGTGCCACCATCCAGCCGGTCGCGAAGCGGCTCGGGCTGTGCCGGAAGATCCCCAGGCCGATCCCGGCGAGGTCCCACGCGAGGAAGAACACGAGGCCGGCCGCGAGCACGAGCGCCGCCCGCCGGGGGTCGTGGGCCAGGAAGAGCTTCCGCCGCACGTCCAGGACGACCATCCCGGCGAGGCTCAGGAGCAGGCAGCCCAGGTAGGCGAAGCCGTACAGCGAGCTCATGCGCCCGGCACCGGCGGCTCGGCGAGCGGTCCCGTGGAGGTGTCCCCGCGCAGGTCCTTGAGCAGGATCTCCGCGCTGATCAGGCACATCGGCAGGCCGATCCCCGGCAGGGTCGAGGCCCCGCAGTAGTGCAGGCCGGCGACCCGGCGGCTGCGCGTGGAGCCGCGGAAGAACGCGGACTGCCGCAGGACGTGGGCGGGGCCGAGCACGTTGCCCCGCCACGAGTTGAGGTCCCGCCGGAAGTCCTCCGGGCCCACGGTGTGGCGCAGCACGATCCGCTCCCGCAGGTCGGGGATCCCGGCCCACGCGGCGATCTGGTCCAGCACCCGGTCCGCGACGGCCTCGACCGCCGGGGCCCCGGTGCCGTCCGGACCGCCCGCGCCCAGCCCGGGGTCGGCGGGCACGGGGACGAGCACGAAGAGGTTCTCGTGCCCGGCCGGGGCCACCGTCGGGTCGGTGGCCGAGGGCTTGCACACGTACACGGACGCGGGGTCGGGCACGCTCGTGGGCTCCACGAAGATCGCCCGGAAGTTCGCGTCCCAGTCCTCGGTGAAGAACAGGCTGTGGTGCGGCAGCTCCGGCAGGGCGCCCCGCACGCCGAGCATCACGAGGACGGCGCCGGGGCCGCTCTGGCGACGGTCCCACCAGCGCTGCGGGTAGGTCTGCAGGGCGGGCGGGAGCAGCCGGGTCTCGGTGTGGTGCAGGTCGGCGGCCGAGACGACGACGTCGGCGGCGAGCTCGTGCTCCGCGCCCTCCCCGTCCCGCCACACGACGCCGGTGGCCCGGGCCGGCCCGGCGGAGGCCCGCGACGTGGTGATCCGCACGACGTCGGCCTCCGTGCGGATCCGCGCCCCGTGCGCGACGGCGAGCCGCTCGGCGGCCTCGACGATCCGGTGGAAGCCGCCCCGGGGGTACTGCACGGAGTCCGCGAGGTCCATGTGGCTCATCAGGTGGTAGAGCGAGGGCGTCATCCGCGGGGCCGAGGCGAGGAAGACGGCCGGGTAGCCGAGCACCTGCCGCAGCCGCGTGTCCTGCACGGTCCGTGCCGCGAACCCGTGCAGGGAGCCCGTGAGGTGCCGGACGAGACCGGGCAGGCCCCGCACGACGGCGCGGGTGAGCAGCGGGGCGAACGACGTGTAGGACGTGTACAGGAAGTGGTCCACGGCGAGGGCGTAGGTCCGCTCGGCCGAGGCCAGGTAGGCGCGGATGCGCGCGCCGGCGCCCGGTTCCACGGACTCGAACAGCGCCACGGTGTGCTCGAGGTCGGAGCGGATGTCGAGGGGCTCCGGGTAGTTCTCGCCCCACACCCGGTAGGCCGGGTCCAGCGGAACCAGCTCCAGCTCCCGGGCCGCGCTGGAGCCCATGAGCCGGAAGAAGTGGTCGAAGACCTCGGGCATCAGGTACCAGGACGGCCCGGTGTCGAAGCGGAAGCCGTCCCGCTCGAGCAGCCCCGCGCGCCCGCCCGTGGTCGCCCCCCGTTCGAGCACCTCGACGTCCCAGCCGTCCCGCGCGAGCAGACCGGCGGCGGCGAGCCCGGCGATGCCGGCGCCGACCACGACGGCACGCCGTCCCCGGGGCGCCGCGGCCCGCCGCTCCCCCGGTGCCGCGGCCCGGCGGCGGGGGCGCGCCCTCGCGACGGCGGCCGCCGCCAGGGCGGCCTTGCGCGGGTTCGGGACGCGCACACGGGAGTCCAGCAGCTGCCGGGCGGGAGTGGCGCGGATCCGCGCGGCCAGCTCCCGGAACAGGTCGTGCGCCGTCAGCACCGCGGCCCGGGAGGAGACCGGGAGCTCGCCGACCACCGCGCGGGCGGCCGCGAGGTCGGCGTCGATGTCGTCCAGGAGCCGGCGCTTGTCGGCCTCGGAGAACTCGTGCGGCTCCACCCCCGGGAAGTACACGCGGCCGAGCTCGCCGAAGTCCTGGGCGAGGTCGCGCAGGAAGTTGACCTTCTGGAAGGCCGCGCCCAGCCGGCGCGCCCCCGCCTCCAGCCCCGCCCGCCGCCGGTCGTCCACGGGGTGGCCCGCGAGGAAGACCCGCAGGCACATCAGCCCCACGACCTCGGCGGAGCCGTACACGTACGCGTCGAGGGAGTCGGCGCTGTGCCGGTGCTCGGCCAGGTCCGCGCGCATCGACGCGAAGAACGGGCGGACCAGCTCCGCGCCGATCCCGGCCAGGCGGGCCGTGCGGGCGAAGGCGTGCACCACGAGGTTGCTGCTGAACCCGCGGTCGATCGCGGCGTAGGTCTCGGCCTCGAGGTCGTCGAGCAGCTCGCGGGCACCCTCGGCGGGGACGCCGGCTCCGGCGCTGGCGCCGTCGACGATCTCGTCGGCGATGCGCACGAGGGCGTAGACGGCGTAGACGTGCGGGCGGACCTCCGGGCCCAGCAGCCGGCAGGCGAGGCCGAAGGACGTCGAGTAGCGGCGGATCACGGTCGCGGCGGCATGCCGGGCGGCGTCGTCGTACCTGGCGGCGGCCTCGGCCGGCGACCCGGCGTGCTCGCGGGCGCTCACCGGATGCGCTCCGTGGCCCCGCCCACGATGCGGCGCAGGTCCTGCTCGAGGGCCGGGGGCAGGCGGGCGTCGTCGAGCAGCGCCCGCGCCTCGGCGGCGCACCCGGCGACCATGTCCTCGACCTCCTGCCGCGCCCCGCACCGCTCGAGCAGCTCCCGCGCCCGCCGGGCCTGCTCCGCGTCCACCTGTCCGCCGGACCCCTCGAGGAGCGCGTCCAGCTCCGCGCCCGCGGGCGTGCGCTGCGCCGCGGCCACGAGCATCGTGCGCTTGCCCTCCCGCAGATCGCTGACCACGGACTTGCCGGTGGCCTCCGGGTCCCCGAAGACACCGAGCAGGTCGTCCACGAGCTGGTAGGCCGTGCCCACGGTGCGGCCCAGCCGGCCGAGGACGGCCACGTGCTCGGCAGGGGCTCCCCCGAGCACGCCGCCGGCCTGGAGCGGGGTCTGGAAGGAGTACACCGCGGTCTTCAGGCACGTGGCCGTGAGCACCTGGTCCCGCGCCGGCCGCGCGCCGGGCAGGGCGTGGTCGACGTCGAGCAGCTCGCCCGCGGCCGAGCAGAAGAGCGCCTCGTCGATCAGCTCGAGCAGTTCCGGGAGCCGTTCGGGCGAGGCCCCCGAGCGGGCCACGAGCCGGTAGGCCCCGGCGAGGGCGAGGTCCCCCGCGATGACTCCCACGCCGACCCCGTACTGGCGCGCCCGGTCCGGGGCGGCCCCGGCCGCGGACGCGCGGGAGGCCGCGGCGGCGTTGACGGTCGGCTGGTGCCGGCGCTGCTCGTCCTGGTCGATGACGTCGTCGTGGACGATCAGCGCCGTGTGCAGCAGCTCGAAGGCGGCGCCCACGGCGTCCACGACGGGGTCGGGCTCCCGGGCCGGATAGGAGGCGGCGGCCATCCGCACGAGCCGGGGACGGATCCGCTTGCCCCCGGCACTGAGCCGGGCCACCTCGCCCCAGAGCCGGGCGTAGCCGGGGGCCAGGGCCCGCGCCCGGTCCGTGGCCTCGGCCAGGAAGCCGTCCAGGGCCGAGTCCCCGCCGCCGGCCGGAGCGGTCCGCGCCCCCGAGTCCGGGCGGGCGCCGGGGATCGCCGATGCGCGCGAGAAGACGGTCACCATGCCCCCATTCCACCACAGTCTTTCGAAAATCGAATCAGTTGGTCGCTCCGGCGTGCGGATCCGGGGATGCCGCACCCGGGCCGGCGTCGGCGTCCGCCCCGGAGGCTTCGCGCCCCGTCCCGGCCCCGTCGGCGTGGTCCTCCGCGGCTCCGTCCTCGCCGGCCCCGTCCCGCCCGGCCCCGCCCTCGCCGGCCCTGCCCTTTCCGGCCCCGTCGCGTGCGTCGTTCTTCTCCGCGTTCTTCTCCGCGTTCTTCTCCGCGTTCTCCTCCGCGTTCTCCTCCGCGTACTCCTCCGCGGCGCGGCGCCCGGCACGACGGACGGCCTCGGTGAGCTCGGGCAGGCGGCGGCGCAGCACCTCGATCTCCTCGTCCGTGCAGTCGTCGAGCACCCCCAGGACCTCCTCGGTGAGGGCGGCGAACATCTGCCGTCCGGAGCGGTAGGCGTGCTCGGTGGCGCGGAGACTGACCTCCCGCCGGTCGTGGGGGTCCACGGAGCGCACCAGGTGTCCGGCGGTGACGAGACGCTTGATCACGCTGGTCGTGGCCGAGCCGCTCAGCACGAGCCGGCGGGCGACGTCCCCCGCCCGGACCGGCCGTCCCGCCCGGTTGGCCTGCATGACCTCGTTGAGGGCGTGGACGTCCTTGTGGGCCAGTCCGAAGCGGCGCCGGACCTGGTCCGCGTAGCGCTCCGCCTCGGTGCTGAAGAGCTGCAGGAGGAACAGGACGTCGAACCCGCGCCGGTCACGGTGGACGCCCTCCTCCGCGGCGCGCGGCGGTCCGGGCACGGTGGCGCCGGGCGCCCGGGTCCTGCCCTGCTCGGCCTGCATGTGGCGATTCTAGGCGCAGGGCGCGGGAGAATGGGCCCATGAACGGACCGCGCGCCCTCCCCTCCCGCCGCCCCGGGGACCCCACCGTCTCCGTGGTCGTCCCGGCGCGCGACGACGCCGTGCACCTCGCCCGGTGCCTGCGCCTGCTCGCCGCGCAGACCCGCCCGCCGGACGAGGTCGTCGTCGTGGACAACGCCTCGCGCGACCGCACCGCGGAGGTGGCCCGGGCCGCGGGGGCGCGCGTGGTGCACGAGCCGCGGCCCGGGATCCCGCCGGCGGCGGCCACCGGGTACGACGCGGCCCGCGGCGACGTGGTCGTGCGCTGCGACGCCGACACCGTGCCGGCCCCCGAGTGGATCGCGGCCCTGCTCGCGGCGCTGGGGGACCGGCCTGACGTCGTGGCCGTGTCCGGGCCCGGTCGCTTCAGCGGACTGCCGCCGGCGCTGGGCCCGGCGCTGTCCCTGCTCTACGTGGGCCTGTACGTCGCCACCACCGCCGCCGCCCTGGCCCACCCTCCCCTGTTCGGCACCAACATGGCGATGCGCCGCTCCTGGTGGCTCGAGGTGCGGGACGGGGTGCACCGGGACGATCCCGAGCTGCACGACGACTTCGACCTGAGCTTCCGCCTCGCCCCGGGTCGCCGGATCCGCTTCCGTCCCGGGCTCTCGGTGGGCATGTCCGCCCGGGCGCTGCGCCCCGGGCGGCCCGCCGTGCGCCGGCTGGCCCGGGCGCTCCGGACCCTGCGGGTGAACTGGGCCGAGGAGCGGCCGTGGGAGCGGTGGCACGCACGTCTCGGCCACCGCGCGGACCGGCCGTGACGGCTCTCCTCCTCGCGGTCCGGTGGGCGGGGCCGCTGTCCGTGCTGCTCACCGCCCTCGTCTACGACGCCGCCGGGGCGGCGGTGATGATGCTGGTCTGCCTCGGCGTGACGGTCGCGTGGCGGGCGCGGCCGCCCGCGGCCCTCGAGCTCGGCACCGACCTGGTGCTGCTGCTCGCCGC
This sequence comes from Kocuria rhizosphaerae, assembly GCF_044462265.1. Lineage (NCBI taxonomy): Bacteria > Bacillati > Actinomycetota > Actinomycetes > Micrococcales > Micrococcaceae > Kocuria > Kocuria rhizosphaerae. Next base: position 28,592 of record NZ_JBISWL010000115.1, on the reverse strand, counting down.
CTGGAGCTCGGTGCTCCTGCTCTACGAGCGGCTGACCTGGTGGGACCTGGTGGTGCACTTCGCGGCGACGGCGGTGCTGGCGGAGCTCGGCTTCCGGGCCCTGGAGCGGTGGGGCGGGCTCTCCGCCGCACGGGCGGTGTCCCACGTGCTCGTGGTCTGCGCCCTGGGCGCCGCGCTGGCGCTGCTCTGGGAGTACGCGGAGTTCGTGGGCAACGCGACCGTGGACCCGCGCGTGCAGGTGGGGTACCGGGACACGCTGGGGGACCTGGCCGCCGGCACCGCGGGCGCCCTGACGGCGGGAGCAGTGGGCGCGGCGGCGCGGAACCGGGCGGGCCCGGCACGGGGCGGGTCCGGGGACCGGGGCGTGCGCGCGGACGGGCGGGGTCAGCGGTAGCTGACCGAGGTGCCGCCGGCCCGGTAGGCGATCGCGCCGCCCTGGAAGCGCTGGACCACGGAGTCCCCGACCGCGTACTCCTGGGACACCGGCAGTCCGAGCCGGCCGCTCTCGCCGCCGAGGCCCGCGTGCGCACGACCGATGGCTCCGTGCAGCGAGTGGGCGCCGGTGGCCGCGGACCACAGGATCCGGCCGTGCTGGAAGGACTGGTGGGCGACGCCGGTGGATCCGGCACGCTCGTCGCCCAGAGGGTGACCGAGCACGCCGCGCTCGCCGCCCGTGGACGCGTGGCGCGCCCCGATCGCACCGTACAGCGCCGCCGCCCCGGTCGCTGGGCTCCAGACGATCCGGCCGTGGCGGAAGAGCTGGTGGACTCCCCCGGCGCCGTTGTCCTGCTCGCCGGTGCGGGGGTAGCCGAGGGGACCACGGACGTCCCCTCCCCGGTTCCAGGCTCCCTGGACGGCGCCGTGCACCCACTGGGCGCCCGTGGCGGGGCTCCAGTAGATCGCGCCGCGGGCGAAGTGCTGGAAGCAGCCGCCCTGCGGGAGACCGCAGACCTCCGGGGACCGCGGGGCGCCCGTGGCGACCCTGATCCGCTCGTAGAGCGCGCCGATGGCGCCCTTCGTGGGGTAGCCGCCCTGCACGGCCACCCGGGAGACGGCCTCCTGCGGGTTCACCAGGCCGGCGCCGCAACCGCCCGGACACCCGCCGGGCAGGGGGCGGGCCGTGGCGACCAGAAGGTTCCGGACCTGCGCCGGCGTCAGCGAGGGATCGGTCTCGCGGACCAGGGCCACGACCCCCGCGACGGCCGGGCTGGCCATGGACGTCCCGAACTTGTTGGCGTAGCCGCCGGTGCCGGGGGTGGTCACGCCGTTGTTGGCGGTCGAGAGGATCTGCGCCGGGCCGTCCCCGCCGGGCGCGGCCAGCGTGACCCGGCCCCAGTTGGAATAGGGCGCCCGGGAACCCGAGGCGGTGGACGAGGCCACCGAGATCACGCCCCGGCAGTTGGCCGGCGACTCCTGGACGGCGTCGTGGTTGCGGTTGCCCGCCGCCGCCACCACAACGGCCCCGCGGGCGGTCGCGCTGTCGACCGCGTCCTGCAGGACCGCCGGGCACACGCTGGAGACGAAGCCCAGACTCAGGTTCACCACGGTCGCCGGGTTCCGGTTCCGCGCGGTCGGCGGGACGTCCGCGCCCACCGCCCAGGCGGTCGCCACCGCGATGTCCGAGAGGTAGCCCTCGCCGCAGGCCCCGATCGCGCGCACCGGCAGGATCTTGGCGTCGTAGGCGACGCCGGCCACGCCGGTCCGGTTGTTGGCCCGCGCCGCGGCGATGCCGGCCGTGTGGGTGCCGTGCCACGAGGAGCGGACGGCCGTGCCTCCGGACGCGCACTCGCCGGCCCCGCCGTAGTCGCCCTCGTCCCGGGGGTCGGGGTCCCAGCCGTCGCCGTCCCGGGAGTGCCCGGACTGCACGACGCCGCCGTGCAGCGAGACGAAGTCGTAGCCGGGCAGCACGTTCGCGTCCAGGTCCGGGTGGCGGGTGATGCCCGTGTCGACCACCGCGATGGTCTGGCCCCGGCCGGTCGCCGACCCCCACACGTCCGGCAGACCGAGCCCGGCCGCCGTGCGGTGGAGGCTCCACTGCGCCGTCGGGAAGTAGGGGTCGTCCGGGACGGAGGCGATCCGCACGAGGTGGTCCGGCTCGGCGTACTCGACGGCGGGGTCCTCCTCGAGCTCTGCCACGAGGGCGTCGAGCCGCCCCGCGTCGAGGACCTGCCCTGCCGTCACGACCCGGGCCGAGTCCACGGTCGGCCTGAGTTCCTGGAGGTCCGGGACGGCGGCCGCCGTGCCCGGGAGCCCCGGACCCCGCCCTCCGGGGCGGTCCGCGGCTCGCTCCGCGGCCGCGTCGTAGACCTGTTCACGGGCTTGGGCGCCGGGCTCGGCGCCCTCGGCGAACTTCACGATGATCCGGTCGGTGACGGGCCCGCCGGCCGGGGCGGGCGCCTCCGGGGAGACCTCCGCGACGGTCTCCGCGACGGTGTCCGCGGTGTCCCCGCCCGCGCTCCGGGCGGGGGCCGGCACGGCGGGCCGGGCGTCGGGCGAGTCGTCCGGCTGGGCCGCGGCGACGCCGACGGGGGCCAGGACGAGCAGTGCGGCCAGGGCGCCCGCGAGGGCACGGCCGCGGTGGGGGGTCATGAGGTCTCCAGCCGGTGGGGGGCGCGCAGGGCGCGGCCCGGATCCTGCGGCGCACCGCCCACGGGGTCCACGGGCCCGGACGTTGCGTCAGCGAACAGCCTACGGAGCGCGGGCGGCCGGTGCCCACTGGCGATTGCTTCTGTTACCCAATGGGTACGCCAGGACGCCGCGAGGACCTGCCTGGGCGGGTCGACGAGCGCCGGGTCGCCGGGCGGGCCACGCCCCGGGGCGGGAGGTCACGGGGGCTGACGCCGGAGGGCGGGACGTCAGGGACCGGCCCACCAGGTGGCCGGCAGCACGTCGTACCAGCGGGCCCCCTGACCCGCGTGCCAGAGGATCCACCCGTTGGTGAACTCCTGGAAGCAGGGGCTGCCGCCGAGAGCGCACAGTTCCCGGGACTGCGGCTCGCCGGCACTGCCGGCGATCCTGCGGTACAGCCCGTCGATGCCGCCCCTCGTGCTGAACGGCCGGCCGCCCTGGGCCTGCACCACGGCGGAGACCGGGTCGACGATCCCCGCCCCGCAGCCGGGCGCGCACCCGCCCGGAGCCTGTCGCGCCGTGGAGGTCAGGGCGTCCTGGATCCCGGCCACGCCCAGCGTCGGGGCGGCCTGCCGGAGCAGCGCCACGGCCCCGGAGACCGCCGGGGCCGCCATGGACGTGCCGTTGCGGTGGGTGTACGTGGCCGCACCGGGCACCGTGACTCCCGCGTTCCCCGTGGAGACGACCTGCGCGTGGGGGTCCCCACCCGGGGCCGCCAGCGTGACGGACCCGAAGTTGGAGTACGGCGCCAGGGCGCCGGCGACGTCCGTCGCGGCCACCGAGATGACCCCGGCGCAGTTGGCGGGGGCCGACTGCGCCGCGTCGACGGCCTGGTTGCCCGCCGCCACGACCACGGGGATGCCCCGCGCGAGTGCCTCGTCGACGGCCGCCTGCAGCACGGCGGGGCACTCGCCCGGCACGCCGAGGCTGAGGTTGATGACCGAGGCCGGGTGCGGGTTCAGTGGCACTCCGGGCACCGGTGCGCCACTGGCCCAGACGACACCCGCGGCGACGTCGCTGATGTAGCCCTGGCTGCAGGCGCCCACGGCGCGCACCGGGAGGATCCGGGCGTCCGGGGCCACTCCCGCGATGCCGGTGGCGTTGCCGGCGCCGGCCGCGGCGATGCCCGCCGTGTGCGTCCCGTGCCACGAGGACGCCGGAGGCATCGGGCTGTTGGGGCACAGGGCCGCGTCGGGGTAGTCCCCCATGTCCGTCGCGTCCGCGTCCCATCCGTCCCCGTCGCGGCCGTTCTGGGGCGTGGAGACGAAGTCGTAGCCCGGCAGGACGTTGACGTCCAGGTCGGGGTGGGGGGTGATGCCGGTGTCCACCACGGCGATGGTCTGGCCGGCCCCGGTGGCCAGGTCCCAGGCCAGGGGCAGGCCCGTCCCGGCGGGGTCGTTCCACAGGGTCCACTGCTGGGCGGAGTACAGCGGGTCGTTCGGCTCGAAGCTCGTGGTGGCCAGCAGGTCCGGCTCCGCGTGCTCCACCGCGGGGTCCTGCTCCAGTGCCGCGGTCAGCTGCTGGAGCTCCGCGGCGGCCGGCGCTCCCTCCGTGCGCACGACCGTGGCGTCGTCGGCCGTCGCCGCGGTCTCGACGAGCCGGGAACCGCCCGCCCGCTCCGACGCCCGCGCGTAGACGTCGTGCCGGAGCTCCTGCGACCCGGCCCCGTCCCGGAACGTCACGACGATCCGCTCGCCGGTGCCGGACGCGGCGGTGTCCGGGACGGCGGTCGCCGCGTCCGGCGCGGGGGCCGCCGTGGCGGTGGCCGCCGGGGCGAGGGCGAGGGCGGCCGCCAGGGCGAGCGCGGCGGTGCTGCTGCGGGTGGACGTCAAGGATGCCTCCGGCCGTTGGCGGGAGGCGGCACGGCGCACGCGGTCCCACCCCCCGATGGACTGGAGCGGGGACGTCCCCTGCATGGACGGATGCATGGACCGAGTCCCCCGACTCCGGTGCTCCGACCAGCGTAGGAAGGGCGACCGCGTGTGTCCCAATGCGTACTCCACCGCAGCGCGGCCCGCGGCGCGGCCCGCACCGAGGCCCCGGCCGGCGGTCGCACCGCAGCCCGTGGCGGCGCACGGGGTGTCCGTCGTCGCAGGGTGTGAGGGGGCTCACGTGGAGCGCGGGCATAGACCCCGACCCATTTTTGTTGACGCGTACAACAACAAGTGCTTGAACCCGAAAGGAACCCCATGACCGCCGACGCCCTCCAGGACCAGCTGACCCTCGACGCCGCCTCCGCCGACCTGCTCTTCCGCGAGGCCCGCACCGCCTCCGAGTTCCTCGACGAGCCCGTGAGCGACGAGCAGCTCCGGGCCGTCTTCGACCTTGCCAGGATGGGTCCGACGGCCATGAACATCCAGCCGTTGCGCGTCACGTGGATCCGTTCGCAGGAGGCCCGCGACCGCCTTCTCCCCCACATGGCCGAGGGCAACCGCGCCAAGACAGCCTCCGCCCCCGCGGTCGCCGTGCTCAACTACGACGTCGACTGGCACGAGCATCTGCCGGTCGTCTTCCCGCCGGCCGCCGCCAAGCAGGAGATGTTCGCCGGCAACGAGGAGCTGCGCGCCCAGATGGGCCGGGACAGCGCCCACCTGCAGGCGGGGTACTTCATCCTCGCCGTGCGCGCCGCGGGCCTGGCGGCGGGCCCCATGGGCGGGTTCGACCCCGCCGGCGTGGACGCCGAGTTCAACACCGGGACGAGCCGGCGCGCCATGCTGGTCGTCAACATCGGCGTGCCCGCCGCCCCGCGCCACGACCGCCTGCCGCGACTGGGCTTCGACGCCGCGACGACCACCGCCTGACGCGCCTCGGCAGACGGGGACCGCACTGGCCCTGCTGCCACGGGCGGGGCCCGCAGGGATGCCCGAGTGACGCCCCGAGTGGCGCCCCGTGGAGTGCTACAGGAAGAGCCGCAGGGGACGCGAGGAGGCCGCTGGAGTCGCGTCCGCCGGCCGGGCCTGATGTCCGGCGGAGGACGCCGAGCGGTTCTCGCGCTCGCTCGGCGCCCCGGACGGCCCCGGCCCCCCCTCGACCGAGGGCCGGGGCCGTCCACCACGGTCACCGGCTCGCGGGCCTCGCAACCCCCCGACCCCGAACCGTCGACACCACGACTAACCGATCGGTGCAGGCGGTCGCTCCCCGCCGAGCACGGCGAGCACGTTGTCGGCGGCGAGCACCGCCATCGCGGTGCGCGTCTCCACGGTGGCGGAGCCCAGGTGCGGCACCAGCACCACGTTGTCGAGCTCCAGCAGCTCGGGATGCACCTGGGGCTCGTGCTCGAAGACGTCCAGTCCGGCACCCGCGATCCGGCCCTCGCGAAGTGCGGACGCGAGCGCCGCTTCGTCGACGATCGGTCCGCGCGCGGTGTTGACGAGGTACGCCGAGCTCTTCATCGCCGCCAGCTGCTCGGCGCCGATCAGATGGTGCGTGGCGGGCCCGTAGGGGCAGTGCAGCGACACGACATCGGAGACGCTCAGCAGCTCGTCGAGATCGACCCGCCGGGCGCCCAGCTCCGCGGCGATCCCGGGATCGATCTCACTGCGCGACTGGTAGACGATCTCCATGCCGAAGGCCTTGGCCCGGCGCGCGGTCGCCTGACCGATGCCGCCCATGCCGACGACGCCGAGGGTCTTGCCCTGCAGGCTGCTGCCGAGCAGGAAGAACATGCCCCACTTCCAGGCCTGGCCGGAGCGGATGAGCCGTTCCCCCTCGCCGAGCCGGCGGGTCGCCATGAGAATGAGGCCGAACGCGATGTCGGCGGTGGCGTCCGTGAGCACGCCGGGGGTGTTGGTGGCCACGACGCCCCGTTCGGCGCAGGCCGGCACGTCGATGTTGTCATAGCCGACGGCGACGTTCGCGACGACTTTGAGCTGCGGGCCGGCGGCCTCGAGCAGCTCGGCGTCGATGCGTTCGGTGAGCAGGCTCACGACGGCATCGGCGCCGGCCACTCGCCGCAGGAGCTCCTCGCGGCCGATCGCCTCCGGGCCCGGCCAGGCATCGACCTCGTGCTCGGCGCGGAGCTTCTCGATCGCGGCGTCGGGCACACGTCCCGTGACGACGACCCGGCTCATGCCGACTCGATCCACTGGCGCAGGCGGCCGAGGCCGTCGCGGATGTCGGCGACGTCGATGCCCGAGTAGGCGAGCCGGATGTACTGCTGCTCCTCGCCCGGCTGGCGTCGGCCGAAGTGCTCGCGCGTGCAGAAGGAGACGCCGGTCTCGTGCAGTGCCGCCGTGGCGAAGTCGCCGACCGCCGTGTAGCCCATGCGCTCCATGGCGGAGGTGACGTCGGGGAACAGGTAGAACGTCGACTGCGGCACGGCCACGTGCATGCCAGGGGTCGCGTTCACGAGCTCACATGCGGCGTCCCGGCGCTCGCGCAGGATGTCGAGCATCTGCTGCACGGGTTCCTGGGGACCGCGGAGTGCTTCGATGCCGGCCCACTGGACGTAGTGCGTGGTGCACGACTCGTCGTTGGTGTTGAGCGTGCTGAGCACCGTGGCGATCTCGGGCGGCGCGACGGCGCAGCCGAGGCGTGAGCCGGTCATGGCGAACTTCTTGCTGAACGTGTAGAGGATGACGGTGCGCTCCGCCATGCCGGGGAGCGACGCGATCGAGTTCGAGACCCCCTCGTAGCGCGTCTCGAAGTAGGCCTCGTCGGAGAGCACCCAGAGGTTGTGCTCCTGGGCGAGCTGCGCGACGGCCTCGCGCTCGGCCGCCGTCGACTCGGCCGAGATGGGGTTCTGCAGGTCGTTGTAGATGATGGCGACCGTGTTCTCGGTGATCGACTCGCGCACCTGGTCGAGGTCGATCGCGAAGCCCTCCGGCGTGGGGAGGTAGCGGTACGGCACGGCCGTGCCGCCGAGGTACTCGATCTGCGACTCGTAGATCGGGAAGCCGGGGTTCGGGTAGAGCACCTCCTGGCCGGGGTTCATGACCGCCTGCAGGAACTTCGTGATCACGGGCTTGCCGCCCGTCATCACGACGACGTTGTCGGGGGTGAGCTCGATGCCACGACGCGAGCCGATGTCATCGGCGAGGGCCTCACGCAGCTGCGGGATGCCGGGGCCGGGGCAGTAGCCCGTGTAGCCGTCGGCGATGGCCCGGTTCATCGCCTCGATGATGTGCGGGGCCGTCGGGATGTTGATGTCGCCGAGGTGGAAGGGGTACACGCGGTTCCCCTTCGCCTTCCAGGCGGCCGCGGCTTGGGCGACGCTGAAGGCGGTTTCGGTGCCCAGCCGTTCGAGCCGGTGCGCGAGTTGCGGCATGCTGTTTCACTCCTCATCGAGGTGGCGATCGATCCTCCGGCGGATCCAGACCTAGTACACGACTAATATATCAGAAGGTGGACCGTGATTCACGCCTGGCGTCCCGACCGGCACAGCCGCGCGCGGTCGCGATCCCCGGGGACGGGCCGTGCGCCGGAGCGCAGGTGGGGGTGAAGGGGGCCGACACGGCGCGATGCGCCCAGGGAGCACAGGGCGCCACCCGTTCGGCATCTCGGCTGCGAGGCGGAACCGGCCGGGCCCGGGCCTCGCACGGGACCATCCGCGCGTCGCCCGTGGCACCTGCCCGAGCGAGGCCGGATACTGGGGGACGATGACACCCGCACTCCTCTCCCTCGGCACGGCCCTGCCCCCGCACGTGCTCGAGCAGACCGACGCCCTGACCCTCTACCGCACCCAGCCCGGCACGGACCGCCTCAACGCGCGGCTGCTGAGCACGGTCTTCGGCGCCTCCGGGGTCGAGCGCCGGCACACCGTGCTGGCCGAGCTCGTCGACGACGACGCCCGCACGGACTCCCCGTACGTCACCGCGGAGGGCGCGTTCCGGGAGCCGCTCACCGGGGCTCGCAACCGCACCTACACGGAGCGGGCCCCCGCCCTCTTCGCCGAAGCGGCGCGGGACGCCCTCGACCGGTGCCCGCAGGTCGACCCCGCCTCCGTCACCGACGTGGTGACGGTCTCCTGCACCGGGTTCTTCGCGCCGGGCCCCGACTACCGGCTGGTCCGGGACCTCGGCCTGGACCCGTCCGTCCGCCGCTCGCACATCGGGTTCATGGGCTGCCACGGTGGGCTGATCGGGCTGCGCCAGGCGGCGTCCATCGCCACCGCCGACCCGGAGGCGGTCGTCCTCGTGGTGGCCGTGGAGCTGTGCTCGCTGCACCTGCGCCCGGCCCGGGACCCGGACGCCATCCGGGGCGCGGCCCTGTTCGCCGACGGCGGGGCCGCGGCCCTGGTCAGCTCGCGGGTGCCCGCGGGCGCGACCGCCCTGCTGGAGCTCGACCGGTTCAGCACGCTCGTGATCCCCGACGGCGAGCACGCGATGGCCTGGACCATCGGCGACACGGGCTTCGAGATGATCCTGGGCGCCGCCGTGCCGCACGTCCTGGAGGAGAACATCCACGCGGCCCTGCAGGCCCTCCTGGACGGCCCGGGGCCCCCGGTGGCACGGGAGGCCGTCACGGACTGGGCCCTCCACCCGGGCGGCCGGGGCATTCTCGACAAGCTCGAGCAGACCCTCGGCCTGGGCCCCGACGCCCTGCGGGAGTCGCGCGACGTGCTGGCCCAGCGCGGGAACATGAGCAGCGTGACCGTGCTGCACGTGCTGCGCCAGGTCCTCGACCGCATCCCGGCGGGCGAGGCGCGGACCGTGTGCGCCCTGGCCTTCGGGCCCGGCCTGACCGTGGAGTCGGCGCTGTTCACGGTCCCTGTCCGCGAGGCCGGGACCGCACCGACGGCGTAGGAGGTCCCCGTGGACCACGTCGTCGTCGTCGGCACCGGACTCGCCGACCCGCGCCGCGCCCCGGGACGCCTGTCCGGCACCCTGCGCAGCCCGCTCGTGCGGCCGCGGGACCTCGTGCTGGAGCCGTTCCTGGCCGGGGTGGTCCTGGAGGACGAGGGCCGCACCTCCGGCGCGTTCGTGCGGGATCTCGTGGGCTGGTTCCTGCAGGGCACCGCGGGGCTTCCGGCCGGGGGCATGGGGCCCTGCCCGCCTGGATCCACGACGGGCTGCGCACCCCCGGCCGTGCTGGGGGTCCGCGTCCGGTCGGTAGAGCGCGAGGGGACGGGGTGGACCGTGCGGGCCGCCCGGCTCCCGCGGGGCGCCCGGCTTCCCGGCGAGAAGGCGGTCCGCCGGCAGCTGGGGAGATCCGGCGGGCGCGCGCCTCCGCGTGGGACCTGCTGACGGTCCACGAGGTCCACAACGCGCTGCCCGGGCAGCAGGCGGGGGTCGTGGCCGACCGGCCCGTCGCGCTCGAGGGCGGGGCCCGTCCCGCGCCGCCCTGATCCGGCACCCGAGCCAGATTCTTGCTTGATCAACTATTTCCGTGGTAAATTTCTAGACGTCCCGTCACGAGCCCGCCCGGGCCGTGCCCGTCCTCCCTCACGGAAGCGCCGCAGATGCCGATCTTCGCCCAGCACCCCGATCCCCGCACCCTGGCTCCCCGGCCGGCCGAGGACCTCCTGGCCGCAGGCACCCGGATGGGCGCCGTGGAGCTCCTGGTCTCCGACCTGGACACCATGGTCGCCTTCTACACCACCGGGGTGACCCTGGAGGTGCTCCAGCACTCGGGGAGCACCGCGGTCCTGGGCCGCCACGGCGAGACCGTGGTGCGGCTGCGCCAGGTCGAGGACCTGCCCCCGGCCCGCCCCGGCCAGGCCGGGCTGTTCCACACCGCCGTGCTCTTCGAGGACGAGGCGGCACTGGCCGCCGCGGTGGCCTCCGTGGCCGCCTTCGCGCCGCACTCCTTCACCGGCAGCGCCGACCACCTCTACAGCCAGGCGTTCTACTTCGACGACCCCGAGGGCAACGGTGTGGAGCTCTACGCCGACCGGCCCCGGGACACCTGGCGGCGCGAGTCCCACGGGCTGCTGTCCGTGGCGACCAACCCCCTGGACCCCAACGCCTTCCTGCGCGCCCACCTGCGCCCGGACGACCTCGCCCGCACGGCCACGCCCCCGGCCACCCTCGGCCACGTCCACCTGCAGGTCGGGGACATCGCCGTGGGCCGCCGGTTCTACGTCGACGTCCTGGGCTTCGAGGTGATGAGCGACGTCGGCTCGGCGCTGTTCATCGCCGCGGGTGGCTACCACCACCACATCGCGATCAACACCTGGGCCAGCGCAGGGGCCGGACCCCGTGCGGCGGCCCTGGGCCTGGGCCAGGTCAACATCGACCTCCCCACGGACGACGACGTCGCCGCCCTCGGGTCCCGGCTGAGGCACCACGGGATCGAGACCCGCCACGACGGGGCCGTGCTGCGCTTCGAGGACCCCTGGAGGACCCTGATCCAGGTCGGCGCCACCGCCTGACCTCCGCACCGCACCCGGGCAGGACCGGGCCCAGGACGGGCCCGCGACGCCTCCGGGCCCCGGCGGGGACGGCGAGCGGGACGGATTCGCGGGCTCAGTCGCCGGCTCGCCGGCGGACTCCGTCGCGGAGCATCTCGCCGACCCGGCGCACGCCCTCGGCGATCTCGGCCTCGGAGGCCGCCGAGAAGGCCAGCCGGAGGCTCGTGGACGGCCGCCCGTCGGCGTAGCAGGCACCCCCGGGCACGAGGGCCACGCCGTGCTCGAGGCCCCGGTGCATCAGGTCGCCGTGGTCGGCGTCGGGGTCGAGGTCCAGCCAGGTGAAGAATCCCCCGCACGGCCGCGTCCAGCGCACGCCGGCCGGCATGTACGTCTCGAGGGCCTCCATCATGGCCGCGCAGCGGGCACGGTAGCGCGCCGCGGCCCGGTCCAGGGCCGGCCGCCAGTGCTCGCTGCCCACGTACTCGACCGCGAGCTCCTGGCTGAGCACGGACGGGTGGATGGTCACGGCCTCCGCGGCGATCTGCAGCCGGGCCCGCACCGAGGGCTCCGCGGCGATCCAGCCGAGCCGCAGTGCGGGCGAGAAGATCTTGGAGAAGCTGCCGAGGTGGATCACCGCGCCGGGGTCGAGGGAGTAGAGGGACGGCAGCCGGTGGGCCCGGTCGAAGCCGAGCAGCCCGTAGGCGTCGTCCTCCAGGACCGGGACGCCGCGCTGGGCGCAGACCTCCACGAGCCGGCGCCGCCGCGGCTCGGTGAGGGTCACTCCGGTGGGGTTGTGGAACGTCGGGACGGTGTAGACGAGCTTGACGGTGCGCCCGACCGTTCGGAGCGCGTCGATCCGCGCGGCGACCGCCTCCGGGTCCACCCCGTCCTCGTCGACGTCGACGTGCTGGACCTCCACCTCGTAGCTGCCGAAGACGCCGAGCGCCCCCACGTAGGTGGGGCCCTCCGCGACCACGACGTCGCCCGGGTCGCAGAAGAGCTTGGTCACCAGGTCGAGGCCCGCCTGGGAGCCGGCGGTGACCTGGATGCGGTCCGGGGTGGCCACCGCGCCCCCCAATGCCATGAGCTCGCAGACGAGCCCGGTCAGGCGGGCGATCCCGGCCCCGGAGCCGTACTGCAGGACCTCGGGGCCGCGCTCGGACAGGATCCGGGCGGTCATCCCGGCGAGCACCTCGTGCGGGAGCACCCCGGTGTCCGGGTTGCCGCCGGCCAGGGACACGATCCCCGGGCGCATCGCGTGCTCGAAGACGGCGCGCACGGGCGAGGGCCGGAAGTGCTCGGCGCGGTGCGCGAACGCCGCGACCGGGCCCGCCGGGCGGCTCTCCGCCGCACCCCCGCTCACGGCCGCTCCTCGCCGGCGCCCCCGCGTCCGTCCCGCCCGGCGCCCCCGCGCCCGTCCCGCCCCTCGTCCCCGCGGACGTCCCCGCCCGGATCCCGGGGAACGGGCCTCGAGGCCCCGTACGCGGGGCCCCCCGGAGCCGCCTCCGCACCCAGGGCCAGCAGCGTGATCAGCTCGTAGACGGCGTGCGCCGCGGCGATGCCCGTCAGCTCGGCGTGGTCGTAGGCCGGGGCGACCTCCACCACGTCGCAGCCGACCACGTCGGCCCCGCGCAGCCCGCGCAGGATCTCCAGCAGCTCCCGGCTCGTCATCCCGCCCGCCTCCGGGGTGCCCGTGCCGGGGGCGTGGGCGGGGTCCAGGACGTCGATGTCCAGCGACACGTAGAGCGGCCGGCCCCCGACGCGCTCGCGCAGGTCGCGGACGACGGCGTCCACCCCCCTGCGCATGACGTCGGCGGAGGACACGATGCCGAAGCCGAAGCGGGCGTCGTCGTCGAGGTCCCCGGCACCGTAGAGGGGTCCGCGGATCCCCACGTGGCACAGCGCCTCCGGATCGAGCAGGCCTTCCTCGAACGCGCGGCGGAACGGGGTGCCGTGGGTGTACGCGGCCCCGAAGTAGGTGTCCCAGGTGTCCAGGTGCGCGTCGAAGTGCAGCAGCGCGAGCCGGCCGTGGCGGGCGTGCGCGGCCCGCAGCAGGGGCAGGGCGATCGTGTGGTCGCCGCCGATGGCCACGAGCCGGGTGCGCTCCCCCATCAGCTCCCGGGCCTGCGTCTCGATGGCCGTGATCGCCTCACGGATGTCGAACGGGTTCGCGACGACGTCCCCGGCGTCGGCGACCTGGACCGCGGCGAAGGGGGAGACGTTCTGCGCCGGGTTGTACGGGCGCAGCAGCCGGGACGCCTCCCGGACGTGCTGGGGGCCGAAGCGGGCGCCGGGGCGGTAGGAGACCCCGGAGTCGAAGGGCACCCCCGCCACGGCGACGTCCGTGCGCCCGACCTCGTCGGTGCGCGGCAGGCGTGCGAACGTGGCCGGTCCGACCCAGCGGGGAGTCAGCGAGGCGTCGACCGGCCCGACCACGGGGCGGCCGTCCGGGGCGGTGGAGGTGGTGCGGTCGGGGTTCATGCGGAGCACCTCTCGACGGGGAGCGGGGACACGGGGCTCAGGCCCCGAGGATCCAGAGCAGGACGGCCTCATCCTCCCCGGGGTTCTCCCAGGTGTGGGGCTCGGCGCCGGGGAAGGTCACGGTGTCCCCGGCCGCCAGCTCGAAGGTGCGGCCGGGAACCATCAGCCGGAACCGGCCGCTGACCAGGTGGAGCACCTCCGTCTCGCAGTCCATGCTGTACATGGCCTCCTCGCCGCGGCCTCCGGCGGCGACGCGGGCCCGGAGCACCTGCACCGTGCGCTGGTCGGCCGGGGTCAGCAGCTGCTCCTCGATCCCCTGCCCGCCCAGGTCGATGCGCGGGGCCTCCTCGAGCCGGACGACCTCGACGGCGCCGGGACCGCGGAACAGGTCTCCCACGTCGAGCCGCAGCACCTGGCACATCCGCACCAGCGAGTCGACCGAGGGCGACGTCATGTCCCGCTCGACCCGGCTCACGAACCCCTTGGTCAGTCCCGCGGCGGAGGCCAGCTGGTCGATGGTCATGTGGTTGCGCCGCCGGTGGGCGCGCAGGCGGGAGCCGACGGCGGCGGAACGGCCGGAGCTCTCGACGGGCAGTGCCTTCACGCGACCTCCTCGGCGGACCCCGTGACGCGGGGACTCCACCATGCAACTTTTGTTGCACGCCCGGCAACCCCCTGCGAGACTGGCACCGAGCACGCCCGACCAGCGAGGGAGGCCGGCCCATGACCGCGCGCAGGACCACCGCCCGGGCCGTCCTGGAGACCCTTCGCGGCTACGGGGTGGACACGGTCTTCGGCATCCCGGGCACCCACTCGCTGGAGTTCTACCGGCCTCTGCGGGAACTGGGCATCCGCGCGATCACGACCCGCCACGAACAGGGCGCGGCCTACGCCGCCGACGGCTGGAGCCAGGTCTCGGGGCTGCCGGGGGTGGTGGTCACCACGTCCGGTCCGGGTCTGCTGAACTCGCTGTCCGGGGCGGCGGCGGCCTACGCCGAGTCCCGGCCCATGGTGCTGCTCTCACCCGGCCGGCCGATCGGGCACGACTTCCGCGACATCGGCTCGCTGCACGAGACGAAGAACCCCTCCGCCGCGGTCGGTGCCATCGTGGGGCGCAGCCGCCGCGTCCTCAGCGGCGCCGAGGCCGTGACCATGGTCCACGACGCCTTCCGCGACTTCGCCCACTCCCGGCCGCGTCCCGTGCACATCGAGATCCCGCTCGACGTGCTGGAGGCGGAGACCGCGCTGACGGACCGCCAGGTCGCCCCGCGGCGCCCGGGCGCCCCGCAACCGGCCCCCGCCGACGACGTGCGCCGGGCCGCCGAGGTGCTGCGCGCCGCCCGCCGGCCCGTGATCCTCGCGGGCGGCGGCTCGCTGCCGGCCGGCGAGCGCCTGCTCGAGCTGGCCGAGCTGCTCGAGGCCCCCGTGGTCACCACGGTCAACGGCAAGGGTGCCGTCCCGGAGCGGCACCGGCTCTCGCTGGGCGCGGACCTGCGCCTGACCGCGGCGCGCGAGTTCCTCCGCTCCGCCGACGCCCTCCTGGTGATCGGTTCCAAGGTCGGCGAGGCCGAGCTGTGGGGCGGGGACGTCACCCCCGCCGGGCCGGTCGTGCGCGTGGACATCGAGCGGGACCAGATGCTGTGCAACCTCGACCCCGACGTCGAGGTCCCGGGCCACTCGGCCGCCGTCGTGCCCCAGCTCCTCGACGCCCTCGGACCGCTGGAGCCCCGCCCGCACCGGGACCTGGCGGAGGTCTTCGCCCGGCTCGACGACGAGGCCCGCCGCCGCGCCCCCGACCTCGCCGCGCTCAACGAGTCGATCATGTCCGTGGTCCCCGAGGACACGATCGTGGGCGGGGACTCGTCCCAGGTCACCTACCTGGGCTCGACCACGTTCTTCCGGGCCGCGCGTCCCCACTCCCTGCTGTGCACGGGGACCTACGCGACCCTGGGCTACGGGCTGCCCGCCGCGATCGGGGCCAAGCTCGCCGCCCCGGAGCGCCCGGTGCTGTGCCTGGTCGGGGACGGCGCGCTGATGTTCTCGGTCCAGGAGCTCATGACGGCCGTGGAACTGGGCCTGGACCTGCCCATCGTCTGCGTGGACAACGGCGGCTACGGGGAGATCCGGCAGAACATGGTGGACCGGGGCATCGAGCCCCTCGCCGTGGACCTGCGCCAGCCCGACTGGCCGGCGCTCGCCGAGGCGTTCGGCGCCGTCGGGCTCGAGGCCACCCCGGACACCCTCGCCGAGACGGTGCGCCAGGCCTTCGACGTGGCGGGCCCGAGCCTCGTCCACCTGCGGATCTGATCCCGCGGCCGCACGGCACGACGAATCCGGTGCGAACCGCTGGCAGACCCCGCAGGGTCGGGCGTCCGCCCTGGCGAGCGCCCTGTGCGCCTGACTGCGCTCGAACGCCACGCAACCGGATGGGCACCTCGCCGACGAGGGGGTGTGGAGGGCCCGGGTGCCCTCGGGCCCGAGGCGCGGCCTCCCGCACGCCGGCCCGCCGAGGGACGGCGTCCTGCCGGTGTGCGGCCCGCGCGGCGCCAGGGCGGGACTCCCCGCCGGGACTTCCCGCGCCGGCGGGTCCCTCGGGGTCAGGAGCGTCAGCCGGCCTGCGGCGGGTGTCCCCGGTGGACGCTCGTCCGCCGGACGGTGCCGTCCGGGTGGTAGTAGGTCCACTCCCCCGACTTCCGGCCGCGGTCGAAGTGTCCCTCGTCGATCGGCGTGCCGTCCGCGGTGAAGCGCTGCCAGTAGCCGTGCTTCTCGCCGTCGAGGAGCTCCCCGCGCTGCAGCACGCCCCCGGAGGCCCGGTACCAGGTCCACGGCCCGGTCAGCCGGCCGCGGTCGTAGTGGCCCTCCGAGCGCAGGGCCCCGGCGTCGGAGCGGTGGCGCCACAGCCCGTGGCGCTCGCCGTCGACGTACTCCCCCTGCACGACCCCGCCGTGCGGGTCCTTCTCGGCCCACGTCCCCGTCGGTCGGCCGAGCTCGTCGACGGCGTTCGGTGCGGCGTCGGGTGTGGTGGGGGGTGCGGCGTCGTGCGCCTCGCGCGGTGCGTCCATGTCCCCCAGTCTCGCCGGAGGCGAGCCTGCGGAAAACCCCACCCGCAACGGGTGGAGAACATCGCAGCCGGGCAGGGCCCCGCGGTCGTAGCGTGAAGGGCATGAGCACACCGCACGAGACCCGGCCCCTGCCGTCCACGCCATCACCTCCGCCGTGGAGCACCGCCGGGCGGACTCCCGGCACGGAGCCGGGCAGCGCCGGCGACACCCACCGCGCCTCCCCCGGATCCCTGCCCGCCGGCACCGCCGGGGCGCCCGCCGGATTCCGCGAGTGGGGTCCGTGGTCCCTCCGGACCGTCCTGTCCGGCACCGCCGATCTGGTGGTGGACGCCGCGCTGGGCACGCTGTGGCTGACCGCGCTCGTCACCCTCGTCTCGGCCGGCATCGCCTCGCTCGCGGCCCTGGTCGGTGCGGTCCTGCTGGTCGCCGCGCTCTACGCCGCCCGCGGGATCGAGTGGGTCGAGCGCCGCCGCACGCAGGCGGCCTTCGGGCTGCACCTGCCTGCGCCCCACCGGGCCAGGTCCCCCCGTACCGACGGCTGGCGGATCCCGCACCAGTGGTGGCTGGACGTCTCCGACCCCACCTTCTGGACGGGGTTGCTGCATCTGGTCCTGACCACGGTGCTGGGCTGGGTCGCCGTCAGCGCCCTGTTCGGCACCGGCGCCGCCGTAGCGCTCGCCCTGGCGCCCCTGTACGCCGCCGAGAACAACCCCGTGTGGCCCTCCGACGTGCTCGGGACGTGGCCGGACTGGGCGGTGGTCCTGGCGGGGATCGTCTTCGCCCTGCTCGGCCTCCTCGTGGTGGTGCTGTGCACCGCCGCGCACCGCGGCCTGTCCCGGCTGCTGTTGCGGGTGGACGAGGCCACCGAGCTGCGGCGCCGGGCCGCCGAGGCCGCGGCCGCCCGCGAGACCGCGGTCCGCGGCGCCCGCACCGAGCGCTCCCGGATCGAGCGGGACCTGCACGACGGCGTGCAGCCCCAGCTGGTCTCCGTGGCCATGAACCTCTCGATGGCGCAGCGGCGCATCGACCACGACCCCGCCGGGGCCAAGGACCTCGTCCGCGAGGCGCACGCGACCACCAAGGCCGCGATCGCGGAGCTGCGCCGGCTGGCCCGGGGATTCCACCCCGCCGTCCTGGAGGACCGGGGGCTGGACGCGGCGCTGTCCGCCGTGGCCGCGCAGTCCCCCGTCCCCGTCGCGGTGGACGTGCGGGTGCCGCGACTGGCTCCCGAGACCGAGGCGGCCGTGTACTTCGCGGTCTCCGAGGGTCTGGCGAACGTCGTCAAGCACTCGCGGGCCGACGCGGCCTCCGTCCGGGTGGCCCTGGAGGCCGACCCCGGCGGCGGCTCCCGGGTGGTCGCCCGGATCGCCGACGACGGCCGCGGCGGCGCCGTGGTCGTCCCCGGTGGCGGTCTGTCCGGGATCGCGGACCGGATCCGCTCCGCGGGCGGCCACTTCTTCCTCGACTCGCCCGCGGGCGGGCCGACCGAGCTGACCGTCGAGCTGCCGGTCGCCCCGGGGGCCGGTTCCTGATGCGCATCGTGATCGCCGAGGACGCCGTCCTGCTGCGCGCCGGCCTCGTCCGCCTGCTCACGGAGGCCGGCCACGACGTCGTCGCCGACGTCGACACGGCCGAGGGCCTCCTGCGGGCCGTGGCCGAGCACCGGCCGGACTTCGCGCTCGTGGACGTGCGGCTGCCGCCCACGTTCACCGACGAGGGGATCCGTGCCGCCGTGCTCCTCCGCTCGCAGCACCCGGGGCTGGCGGTGCTCGTGCTCTCCCAGTACGTGGAGGAGCGCTACGCCTCCGAGCTCATCGCGAGCCGCCGCGACGGACTGGGCTACCTGCTCAAGGACCGGGTCGCGGACGTCGACCAGTTCCTGGAGTCGGTCGGGACCGTGGGCGGGGGCGGCACCGTCCTGGACCCGGAGGTCGTCTCCCAGCTGCTCGTGCGCTCCCGGCACCGGAGGGACCTGGAGCTGCTCTCCCCGCGGGAGCACGAGGTGCTCGGGCTCATGGCCCAGGGCCTGTCCAACGCCTCGATCGCCGCGAACCTCTTCCTCACCGAGTCCTCGGTCGAGAAGCACATCCGGTCCGTGTTCACGAAGCTGGGCCTCGCCTCCGAGGACGGCGGCAACCGCCGCGTCCGCGCGGTCCTGCGCTACCTGGGCTGTCCCGATCCCGGGCCCGGCCGTCCCACGTCAGCCCACCACCCGAACCAGGAGTTCCGGCCATGACCACCCACCCCGAGCACCCCGGCCCCGCGGACCGCGGCGCCGTGCCCGACGGCGAGCGCACCGCTTGGCTCGTGCCCACCGCCGTGCTCGGCGGCATCGGCGCCCTCGTGCTGCTGACCGCCGGCGGCGCGACCGCGGCCGCGTCACTGTCGATCGAGCAGCACCGTCTGGAGACCACGGTGACCGAGCCGGTGACCGCGGTGGAGGTCGACGGCCGCTCGGCGGTCGTCGAGGTCGTCACCGCCGACGTCGAGCACGTGCTGGTCGAGGCCGTGCACGCCGGGTTCCGCCTCGAGGACGTCCCCGAGCCCCAGGTGGAGAACGGTCGGCTGACCCTGGCCGCTCCCCCGTCCGGCTCCTGGTTCGGCACCGGCTCCTGGATCGGACCCCGCGGCGGGATGCAGGTGCGGGTCACCGTCCCGGCCGAGGACGAGCCCGTGGACCTGCGGCTCTCCGGTCGGGCCGGGACCCTGAGCGCGGAGGGGGACTTCCGGGACGTCCGGCTCGAGACCGAGGCCGGTGTCGTCGAGGTGCAGGGCAGCGCCCGCAGCCTGTGGGCGTCGTCGGAGGTCGGCGCGGTGTCCCTCGACGGCGTGCGGGTGCGCGAGGACCTCGACGTGCACACGGAGGTCGGCGCCACCGAGGTGCGGCTGACCGGAGACGCCCCCCGGCGGGTGTCCGTCACGACCCGCGCCGGGGCGATCGAGGCCGAGGTCCAGGACGCCGCTTGGTGGACCCCCGTCGTCGCCGGCGCCGACGAGCGCGGGACCGGGAGGCTCACGGCCGCCGCCGTCTGCGCCGGGGCCCCGGAGGACCGCCCGTGCCTGTTCGTGCGCTCGGCGGTGGGTGCGGCCGAGGTCGCCTACGCGGCGCGGCCCTGAGCGCCGGCGCGCGGGAGACCCCCGCCGGGAACCGCGGCGACCGCTAGACGAGTGGCGACCTGGGCCGGTGGTCGGGGTTGCCGAGTCCCTCGCGGCCGTCCAGGTGGTCGAGCAGCTCCCGGACCGCGTCGAGCGAGCTCACCGTCTCGGACCAGCCGGTGAGCTCCCGGATGCGTGTGGTGTCCATGACCGGAACGGCCTCGGCGAGATCGACCCAACCGGGGTCGGTGGGCTGCAGCCGCAGCCGGTACGTGATCGCCACCAGCGCCCGCACCAGCGACACCGGGACGGGCAGGACGCGACCGGCGCCCAGCACGCGCGCCATGCCGTCGGGCCCCAGCACCGGTTCGGCAGCGACGTTGAACGCGCCGCCGGCCCGGTGCTGGATCACCCGCCAGAACGCGTCGGCGACGTCGCGGGTGTGCAGGGCCTGGAACCGGAAGGACTCGGGGAAGGGCAGCACGGGCAGGCGCAGCCGCGCGAGCAGCCGCTTGGGCACGAGGGCGCCGAAGAAGTAGTCCGCGATCTCCGGTGCGGCGTCGGCCTGGAAGAGGAACCCCGGCCGCAGCCGCGTGACCACGGTCTCGGGATGGGCCTCCTCGAACCGGTTCAGCACGGCCTCCGTCTCGGCCTTCTGCACGTTGTAGTGCGAGGTGTCGACACCGCCCACGGGCCAGGACTCGTCCACGGGACGGTCCTTGGGACCGGGGCTGTAGGCGCCGAGCGAGGACGGGTAGACCAGCTGGGGCACGTGCGCCAGCGTCACGGCGTCGAGCACGTGCACCAGGCCGTCGACGTTCGTCTCGTGCATCAGGGCGAAGTCCCGGTTCGGGCGGATGAGCCACACGAGGTGGACCACCGCGTCCGCCCCGTGGAAGATCTCCGCGAGCCGGCCCACGCACTCCTTGACCGAGACGTCCACGGCGTGCCACTGCACGCCGTCGTACGGTTCCCCGGAGCGCTCCGGGCCCTCACGGGAGACGCCCACGATCTCCGTGACCTCCGGCGCGGCGTGCAGCCGGCGGAGCAGGGCCGTGCCCACATTGCCCGTGGCCCCCAGGACGACGATCTTCATGCTGCTCCCCCTCGTGGTCCGGGACTACTGGTCCTGGACGCGGTCGCTGCGGCCCTGCAGGCGGTCGATGTGCTTGGAGGCCTCGGCCTTGGTCAGGTCGGCGGGCAGCTCCTCGCCGGCCTCCCGGGCGAGGGTGTCCAGGTAGCTGCGCTGGGCGCCGGTCATGGGCTCGTCGCCCGTGGCCCACTCGTCCGGATCGCGGTCGAGACCGCTGCCCTGTTCGGGGCCGGCCGCCCCGATGGTCTCGTCACCGGAGCCGGGAGCGTCGTTCGCGTGGTCTGTCATGCCCCCATGATAGTCATGTCACTTATGGTTCTCGCCTCCGGACTTCGGTGCCCGCCGGCCGTGCCGAGGCGCCCCGGAGTCAGTACCCTGGGAATCCCCCGACCACGCGGCCGGGAGCGGCGGGACCACATCGGCACGCAGACCCTGGGGGGTCCGGACGGAGGAGCAACGGATGAGCGAGCAGCCGCACACCGGCACGGACGGCGCCCCGCGCGACCGCGTCCAGGCCGACAAGCTCGAGGCCTACATGCTCGGGCACTACCTGGGCGCCCTGTCCGGCGTACGGCTGTTCGACGAGGCCGCCCGCACCTGGTCCGGGACACCGTACGAGGGCCGGTTCGCGCAGTTCGTCGACGACATCGAGAACGACATCGAGCACCTCGAGGCGATGATCGACCGCCTGGGCTCCCGCCGGCGGGCGGTGGCCAAGGCGATCGGGACCGCCACCGGGATCACCTCCCGGCTCAACCCGTTGAGCCGGATCCGCGAACGGGCCGGGATCGCCGCCCACGGGGAGCTCGAGATGCTCCAGTCCCTCGTGGTCGCCAAGCGCAGCATGTGGCTCACCCTCCTCCAGCTGGTCCCCGCCGAACCGCGCCTGGACGCCGAGGAGCTGCGCCGGCTCGAGGCCGACGCCGCCGACCAGTACCACCGTCTGCGCGCCGTCGCCGAGGAGACCGCCCGGGACCGGTTCCTCGACCGGGACTGAGCCCGTGACCGAGCCCTCCTCCCCACGACCGGGACCCCTCGCCGGACGCGCTCCCGGCCCCCTCGACGACGGCGCCGCGGACCCCGCTCCCGGCACCGCCGCGGACGCCGCCGTCTGGGACCGGCTGCTGGCCGGCCGCGTCCCCCCGCCCGCGGGGGACGGGGCGGAGCTGGCCGAACGCTACGGCCCCCTGGTGGCGCACCGTGGCCCCCTGGTGATCGCGCAGCTCGGCCAGAGCCTCGACGGCTTCATCGCCTCCCGGACCGGTCACGCGGAGTTCGTGACCGGCCCTGCCGACAGGGAGCACCTGCACCGGCTGCGGGCGCTCGTGGACGCCGTCCTCGTGGGCGTCGGCACCGTGGCCGCCGACGACTGCCGGCTGACCGTCCGGGCCGTGCCCGGCCCCCACCCGACCCGGGTGGTCCTGGACCCCTCGGCACGCGCCCCCGCCGGCTCGTTCGTGCTCACGGACGACACGGCGCCCACCCTGTGGGTCGTGGGCGAGGACGCCGTCGTGCCGGGGGCGACGGCGCCGCACGTCATCGTGGTCCGGGTCCCGGCGCCCGCCGGGACGGTGGCGCCGGCGGACGTGCTCGCGGCGCTCGCGGCGCACGGCCTGGAGCGCGTGCTCGTGGAGGGCGGAGGGCGCACCGTGTCCCGCTTCCTGGAGGCGGGCACGCTGCACCGGCTCTACCTCACCACCGCTCCCATGCTCATCGGCGACGGCGTGCCGGGCATCCGCTTCCGCGGTGCCGACCACCTCTCGCAGGCGCTGAGGGCACCCGCCCGCCGCTTCGAGCTCGGCGACGACCTCTGCACGGAGCTGACGTTCCGGAGCTGACGCACCGCAGCCGACGTCCCGGAGCTGGGCCTCCCGGGCCGGCCCGGCCTGCAGCGCCGGGGGCGCTCCCCGCGCCCCTCCGGCACTCGGTCGGGACTCCTCCGGCGCATCCTCCCCCGTCGCCCCGGCCCCGTGCCCGGAAGCGACCGTGGCCGTGTGCTGGGCGCCCCTGGAACGGATTCCTGATGTGCACTGGCCCCTTGACGCTTTCCCCGATCGTCGCTATATTTCGTCATACGGAATTTTGATTCCGTATTACGAATCCGAAGGAGTTCCCATGAACGCCAGCCCGGCCTCCGCCGCCCACGCGTCCTTCTTCAGCTACGCCGGCACCGACTGCGACCCCGATCTGAGCCTGCCCCCGCACACGGCGCCCCGGAGCGCGCCGCTGTGGATGCTCGCCCTGTCCTCGGCCTGCCTGGGCGCCGCCGTGGGGCGCTTGTCGACCCGGCGCCTGACGGCCTGACGGCCCCCGGGGCGCGGCCACGCCCCGGCCCCGGCTACCCGCGGCCCACGAAGGGCATGCCCGAGGCCGTGAGGACCAGGGAGTTCACGGTGGCCGAGGCCGGCAGCTGCGCCATCATCAGGACCGCCCGCCCGACCTCCTCGACCGGGAAGCTCGGCTCCGGGCGCAGCGTCCCGTCGGCCTGCAGCGCCCCGGCACCGGTGTCCAGGCCCGCCAGCAGCTCGGTGGCCGCGTTGCCGATGTCGATCTGCCCGCACGTGATGCCGTGCGCGCGGCCGTCCAGGTCGATGGACCTGGTGAGTCCCGTGACCGCGTGCTTGCTCGCGGTGTAGGCGGGCGAGAGCGGCCGGGGCGAGTGCGCGGAGACGGACCCGTTGTTGATGATGCGGCCCCCGCGGGGGGTCTGCTCCTTCATGATCCGGACGGCCTCGGCCGCGCACAGGAACGTGCCGGTGAGGTTCACCTGCAGGGTGCGCCGCCACTCCTCCGGATCGATCTCGTCCACCGCGCCGCGGGGCCCGAATGTCCCCGCGTTGTTGAAGAGGACGTCGACCCGCCCGACCTCCCGCCGGATCCAGCGGAACGCCCCGGCGACGGCGTCAGCGTCGGCCACGTCCGTGACCACCACACGGGCACCCGGAGCCCCGGCGGCGGTCTCCTCGAGGGCGCCGCGGCGCCGGCCCGCCAGCACGACCGTCCACCCCGCCCCGAGGAACGCCCGCGCCACCGCGCGGCCGATCCCGGACCCGGCCCCCGTGACCACGGCCACCCTGTCCGACGCCGCCCCGGCCGTCGCCGGCTCCCCCGCCGTCCGGTCCTGCGCCGTCCGGTCTTGCGCCGCCGCACCGCTGCTGGTCTGCTCCACCGCCGCCTCCTCGTTCGCCTCCGTCCGGCCGCCTCCGCGGCCGCGACCCCCGCTCGTCCGCGCGGGCGCCCCTGATGCCACTCTGGCTTCACCAGGTCCTGCGGGGCGCCGGGACGCGCCGCACAGCCTCCGGAGCCCTGCCCTTCCCGACGGGCTCCTCGTGGCCGGCTCGTCACCGCCCCGCGAGACCGGGAAAAACTTGTGCGGGCCCATTGACTTCCATTCCGTGATCCCCTTCACTGTACATAGTGGAAGACTTATTCCACATTATGAAACCTAGGAAGGCGTGGGCGCACCAGATGCATCTCATGGAGTTCAACTCCCTCGGCCGGGCCGAGGCGATCGAGACGATCCGCCCCTCGCTCGACGTTCCACGCTGGCTCGAGAGCCTGGCCGACGCGCGACCCTACGGGCACCGTGAGGCCCTGCTGGACGCGGCCCGCTCCGCGGCGCACCCGTTCACCGCCGAGGAGATCGAGCGCGCGCTGTCCCACCACCCGCGCATCGGCGAGCGGGCCCGGGGGGAGAGCCCCGAGGCCGGCCTCTCCCGGAGCGAGCAGGCCGCCGTCGACCCCGCGGACGAGGACGTCCAGCGGCGCCTGCGGGAGGGCAACCGCGCCTACGAGGACAGGTTCGGCCAGGTGTTCCTGGTCCGCGCCGCCGGACGAGGTCCCGAGGAGATCCTGGAGCAGCTCTCCCAGCGCCTGGGCAACGACCCCGAGACCGAGCGCGCCGTCGTCGCGGAGCAGCTGCGCCAGATCGCCCTCCTGAGACTCGAAGGACTCGTCACGCCATGAGCCACGTCACCGCCCACGTCCTCGACGCCGTCGTCGGCGCCCCCGCACGGGGCCTCACCGTGGTCCTCGAGACCGCCGACGGCACCCCCCTGGCGACCGCCGCGACGAACGACGACGGACGCGTGCCCGAACTGGGCCCACAGACCCTGGAATCCGGCGACTACCGGATCACCTTCCGCACGGGAGAGTACTTCGCCGGCAGGAACCAGCCGACGTTCTACCCGTTCGTGACGGTGAACTTCACGGTGCGGGCCGAGGAGGCGCACTACCACGTGCCTCTTCTGCTGAGCCCGTTCGCCTTTTCCACCTACCGGGGCAGTTGACCCAGGAGTCGACGGGTCCGCCCGTCTTCGACCGCCCCACCGGAGAAACCACTTTCGACAAGGAGCTTTCGTCATGACCGACGTCAGAACCGAGAAGTCCACGGACACGGTCGTCCTGGGGGCCAACCAGTACGGCAAGGCCGAGAACCACGTCGTGCGCATCACCCGCGACACCGCGCGTCACGAGATCCGCGACCTCGTGGTCACCTCGCAGCTGCGCGGGGACCTGGAGGCCGTCCACACCCGGGGCGACAACAGCCACTGCGTCCCCACGGACACCCAGAAGAACACGGTCTTCGCGTTCGCCCAGCAGTACGGCATCGAGTCGCCCGAGGCGCTGCTGCTCAAGCTCTCCGACCACTTCACCGGGGAGTTCGAGTGGATCACCGGCGGGCGCTGGGCGGCACAGGAGCACGCCTGGCGGCGCATCGACGACCACGACCACTGCTTCGTGCAGAACAAGGACGAGGTGCGCACCGCGGTGCTCGTCACCGACGGCGACGAGCGGACGGTCATCTCCGGCTTCCAGGACCTCACGGTCCTGAAGTCCACGCAGTCCGGGTTCACGGGCTACCCGAAGGACCGGTACACGACGCTGCCCGAGACCGAGGACCGGATCATGTCCACGGACGTGGCCACCCGCTGGCGGTACAACACGACCGAGCTCGACTTCGACGCCGTCTACGAGGACGTCAAGAGGATCATCCTCACGAAGTTCACCGACCACTACTCCCGCGCCCTGCAGCAGACGCTCTACCTCATGGGCCGGGCCGTCATCGAGGCCCACCCCGAGATCGACGAGATCAAGTTCTCCTGCCCGAACAAGCACCACTTCGTCTACGACCTCGGCTTCTGCGACCTGCCCAACCCCCACGAGACCCACTGGGCGGCCGACCGCCCCTACGGGCTCATCGAGGCCACGGTCCAGCGCAGGGGCGCCCCGGCACACGCTTCTCGCCGGCCACCGAGCCGTCCCCGTCCCTCCGGGCCGTTCCGCGCCGGTCGGCCCCGTCCGGCCGCGCGCCCCACGCCCGCGCGCTCCGTGCGCCCCCGGCGCCGCTTCCGCGTCGCGCCGCACCCCTCTCCAGCGTCATCAGGTTCCAGAGGAGGACCATCATGACCAGGTCTCGCACCGCCACCCCGAGCAGAGCCCCCCGCCCCGAGGACGAACGACTCGGCGTCGGCGCCAGCTTCGGCTACGGCCTGCAGCACGTGCTCACCATGTACGGCGGCATCATCGCTCCACCCCTCATCATCGGCGGCGTCGCCGGCGTCACCCCGCAGGAACAGGGGCTGCTGATCGCGGCGTGCCTGTTCGTGGGAGGCTTCGCCACCGTCCTGCAGTCCTTCGGCATCCCGTTCTTCGGCTCCCAGCTGCCGCTCGTGCAGGGCACCTCCTTCGCGTCCGTGGCCACCATGACCGCCATCGCCCAGGGCGAGGGCGGAATCCAGGCCGTCTTCGGCGCCGTGATCGCGTCCGCAGCCCTCGGTTTCCTGATCACACCGTTCTTCGCCCGCGTGGTGCGCTTCTTCCCGCCCGTCGTCACCGGCGTGGTGATCACCGCGATCGGTCTCACCCTCTTCCCCGTGGCCGCCCGGTGGGCCATGGGCGGCGACGCCCAGGCGCCCGAGTTCGGCTCGGTGGGCAATCTCGGCCTCGCGGGGGCGACGCTGCTGATCATCCTGCTGCTGTCCAAGCTCGGCAGCGCCGCGATCTCCCGGCTGTCCATCCTCCTGGGCCTGGTGCTGGGCACGGTCCTCGCGGTGCTGCTCGGCAGGGCCGACTTCAGCACGGTCCTCGACGGACCGGTCTTCGCCTTCCCCGAGCCGCTGGCCTTCGGCCCGCCGGTCTTCGAGGTCGCGGCGATCGTCTCGATGTTCATCGTGGTGCTGGTGATCCTCACCGAGACCACGGCGGACATCATCGCGGTCGGCGAGATCGTGGACACGAAGGTCGACAAGAAGCGCATCGGCGACGGCCTGCGTGCGGACATGGCGGCCTCCGCCATCGCCCCGCTGTTCAACGGCTTCACCCAGAGCGCGTTCGCCCAGAACGTCGGCCTCGTGGCGATCACCGGGGTCAAGAGCCGGTTCGTGGTCACGGCCGGCGGTGTGATCCTCGTGGTCCTCGGCCTGCTGCCCGTGCTCGGCCGGGTGGTCGCGGCGGTGCCGCCGCCCGTGCTGGGCGGCGCCGGCATCGTGCTCTTCGGCACCGTGGCGGCCTCCGGCATCAGGACGCTGGCCAAGGTGGACCACAAGAACGGCGCGAACCTCATCATCGTGGCGGTGTCGATCGGCTTCGGCATGCTGCCGATCGCCGTTCCGGAGATCTACGGGAACTTCCCGGGCTGGTTCGAGACCGTCTTCCACTCCGGGATCAGCTCCGCCGCCGTCATGGCCGTCCTGCTGAACCTGCTCTTCAACGAGTTCCGCGCCGGCAACCCGCCGCGGGGCACGGGCTCGGTCTTCGCCAACGCCCCGGTCCGGGCGGTGCGCTACGAGAGCCTCGAGCACCTGCAGGACCACCTGAAGGAGGGCGACACCGTCAGGGGCGGCAAGCTCGTGGACTGCGACGGCAAAGAGGTCCCGGTGATCACCGCCGCCGGCGAGATCATCGACACCCGGGTCTGCCGGTCACCGGACGGTCCGGCCCACGCCCACTGACGCCCCCGCCACACCCCGATCCGACGGGCGCGCCGTCGGGCGCACCACGGCACCCGGCGCGCCCGTCCCCCTCCCGCGGGAGATCCCCGCACCGACGAAACGAGGCATCCATGACTTCCGCAGCACCGTCCGAGCGGCTCGGCCCGGCCCGCAGCCGGCTCACGATCGAGCTGACCGATGTCGACCCTGCCGAGACCCGGCAGTGGATCGAGTCCTTCCAGGGCCTGGTCGAGGCGCCCAGGGCGGCCGGGCCCCGGGCCGGCGGCCCCGGGCCCGCGTCCCCCACCACGGACTACGTGAACACGATCCCGGTGGACCAGGAGCCGGAGTTCCCCGGCGACGAGGAGATCGAACGCACCTACCGGCGGTGGCTGCGGTGGAACGCCGCCGTGATGGTCCACCGCGCCCAGCGTCCCGGCATCGGGGTGGGCGGGCACATCTCCACCTACGCCGGTGCGGCCACCCTCTACGAGGTGGGCTTCAACCACTTCTTCCGCGGCCCCGACCACCCCGGCGGCGGGGACCAGGTCTTCTTCCAGGGCCACGCCTCTCCCGGCATGTACGCCCGGGCCTTCCTGGAGGGCCGGCTGACCGAGGAGCAGCTCGACGGGTTCCGCCAGGAGAAGTCCAAGGGCAGCAACGGCATCCCGTCCTACCCGCACCCCCGGTCGATGCCCGACTTCTGGCAGTTCCCCACGGTGTCCATGGGCATCGGGCCGATGAACGCGATCTACCAGGCCCAGTTCAACCGCTACCTCCACCACCGCGGCATCAAGGACACCTCCGACCAGCAGGTCTGGGCGTTCCTGGGCGACGGGGAGATGGACGAGCCCGAGTCGCGCGGGCTGCTGCAGCTGGCCGCCAACGAGAAGCTGGACAACCTGAATTTCGTCATCAACTGCAACCTCCAGCGCCTGGACGGGCCGGTGCGCGGCAACGGCAAGATCGTCCAGGAGCTGGAGGCCTTCTTCCGCGGCGCCGGCTGGAAC